>WRFT01000056.1 GCA_009776385.1 Clostridia bacterium | reverse complement strand
TTGCCGTGAGCAACTGGGTAACCAGCGATCCGCTGCATCACCCGGGTGAACCAAACCCGGAGGTGGAGGATGCCGTCAGTGTAGATATGGAGAATCTACAAGCCAAAGCGGGTTTCGAGGCGGGGCTTTTCGCCTCATACCATGTCTACCCATATTATCCCGACTTGTTTAGTTACGATCAGACGTACTTGCAGGACGATCCGCCCAACAGTTACCGCGTTTATATCAAGGCGCTTAACAAGCACCATATCATGCCGGTACTCGTCAGTGAGGTGGGCATACAGGCTTCGCGCGGCATCGCCCATGAAAACATACACTCCGGCTTTAACCAGGGGCATGTCACCGAAACCGAGCAGGGAGAGATATTAGTATCCCTGATGGCCGATATCCGTGATGAAGGGTTAATGGGCGCTATCATCTTCTCCTGGCAGGATGAATGGTTTAAAAAACCTGGAACACGCAAGATATGGATGTTGCCGAATGGCGGCCTTTTTGGCTGGATTATCAAACCAACGAGCAGAATTTTGGGTTGCTGGCCTTCGACCCCGGCGTAAGGCAGTCGGTAAGCTACGTGGACGGCGATGTGTCGGAATGGGCAGAGGACGACGTGGTGACGATAAACGATAACGCTCGCCTGTCCATGAAAAGCGATGAGAAGTTTATATACTTATTGATAGAGACGGACAGCTTTGATAAAGAGACGCTGTACCTGCCCATCGATATTATCTCCGGACAAGGGAACACCACATTCAATGGCGATTCCCTCGGGATGGGCGCCGATTTTATTTTGCGTCTGGACGGTCAACACAACAGCGCGCTGTTGGTGGATCCTTACTACGATGCAACCTATTATCAATATGCCATCATGAGCAGCATCATAGATAGGAATCCGGCCTATGAACAAACGGATACCGGTGTCTTTGTTGGTGCCGGCGTATAACGAAGAAGCTAACGTGGTGGATAATGTAAAAAACCTCATCAGCCTAGACTTTCCTGAATATGAGGTCGTTGTTATCAACGATGGATCCAAAGACAAAACGCTTCAGATGCTCATCTCCGCTTATGCGTTGGTCCCTATCGAACAGCCAATCAAGCAATCCATCCCCACACAGGCAGTAAAAGCCGTTTACCGCAGCCCTAATTATCCAAATTTGGTGGTGCTGGACAAGGCGAACGGCGGCAAAGCCGATGCCTTGAACGCCGGTATAAATGTATCGCGTTATCCTGTGTTTGTCTCCATAGACGCAGACTCCCTGTTGGAGAAGAACTCGCTGATTCAAATCGTAATGCCCTTTATCAAGGATCACCGCGTAGTGGGAGTAGGCGGCATTGTACGCATCGAGAGCGGAAGCGAGGTAGTAGACGGTGAAATCCAGCAGGTAGGCTTAAGTAAAAAGTCGCTGGTAAACTTACAGGTGGTGGAGTATCTGCGCGCCTTTCTCACCGGCCGTATCGGCTTTAACTCCATGGGTATTTTACTCATCGTTTCCGGTGCGTTCGGCGCTTTTAACAAAAGGGTAGTCATCGATGTCGGCGGTTACACGGTAGGTACCATCGGCGAAGATATGGAGTTAGTGGTAAAGCTGCATGAACACATGCGTCGTAAAAAGTCAGACTACATCATTCATTTTGTTCCCGCCCCGGTTTGTTGGACCCAACCGCCCGAAACCTTCGGGGATTTGCGCAAGCAGCGTAAACGCTGGCAGATAGGCTTGGTGTCTTCACTGATGATGCATAAAAAAATGCTGTTTAACCGCCAATACGGGCGTATCGGTATGGTGGCGCTGCCCTACTTTCGGACAATTGCTGAAACTAACGGCTTACGCCCTGATAGATAACTTTGGCTACCGGCAGGTGAACACCCTTTTCCGGATAGAAGCCATGCTGACATACCGAAAAAACAAGCATAACTGGGGCAGCATTAAGCGGAAAGCGTTTGGTCAAAAGGAGTCCGCGGGCTCCTGACAATCAAACGAATGCGGACAGCATCAAACCGCGCGTCATTAATGCAAAACGCGGTTTTAAACTTACATGTTTCGATATAAGCATCTATCAGAGGTGTCTACCGAGACCCTGCAGAGGCACTGCCGGGAATCGTGGTAAGAAATTTGGACATCATATAGCCTATCTTGTCATTAACCCGCACATGATACCAACCCATACTGACACCCAGCACCTCCACCCTTGTTCCATTACTATATTTACCCATGGAAACGAAGAGCACCGACATGCCCGACCGCAGATTTAAACGATCCCGCGCGTTTGGATTGTTAACCTTCACGGTGGGTATCGCCGAGGCTACGGGAACCGCCGTCAAATAGCTTTTATGCATGTAACCTTCCGTTTTACCGATACGCACCTTCACCCAGGGATCGAACAAGTAGGAAAGCACCTCAACGGATACCCCGTTGTAGTACTTGCCGAGCGATGTCGAATCGGCACGCGGCTGCGCGCGCAGATTCAACCGATCCGCCGGTTTCGGGTTGTTAACGTATAGCCGCTGTTTTGCCGAACCATCGTTGCCATTCGGCGATTTTAGATACTTTGCCATCATATAACCTATCTTGCCGTCGACAGCCACATGATGCCAAATTACACCGACGCCCAATACAACCACCTGTTTACCGTTTGCATATTTGCCCAGGGAGGCGGAGGCTGCCGACATCCCGGCGCGTAAGTTCAGCCGATCGGCCGGATTTGGATTGTTAACTATCATCGTCGGCGTGGCCGGTACTGCGTAAGCGGCCAGATACTGACTTGACATGTAACCGACAGTACTGCCGATGCGTACCTCATACCAGGAAGCGGAAGGGGCAGATAACACCTCTACCGCCACGCCGTTATAGTACCTGCCCAGCGAAGGCGCGTCCACACGCGGCTGCGCGCGCAGATGCAGCCGGTCGGCCGGATTCGGGTTGTTTACCACGGCGTATGTTTTGCCCGCGGACATGTATGTTCCGCCTGCGAAGGCGGCTGCCGACCCGCAACTAAACAAGATAATCCCCAGCACGACAGCCCAGCATATTGCTTTTTTCACCGGTCTCCCCTCCGTTCTTTACAGCGCCGGTGCTTCAACCACGCGCATGATGACCGATACACTCAATAGACGTATCGTCACACGTTTTTCTTTCAACAGAAATATAGATTTTTCGTCATTTTTACCGGGTCTCACCAAAATTGAGGAGAAGTGTTTCGCTTTTCCCCGGCTATTTTTATCGGCTTTTTCTTAAAATGACACACAGACGCTGTGAATCATCCGTATAGGGTTTACCGGTGATATCGCCGAAAACGCCCTCATTGGAAAAACCAAACGGTATCACTTCGTTCAGTAACGATTGCACAGTAAAGAAGCAATCCCAAATATTGTAGCAACGCACTTCGTTTTCATCCATGATGACATGGCGGCGGCATTCGGCTGCCTGACCGTAACCATAACATGCGTTCATACAGATATAAGGCTTTGCGCTCCAAAACCCATTGCCCGCAGTCAGCTCCCATGATCCGCTTTCTTGGCGTCCCTTGCTCCATAGCGGCGTGAGAACATCAAACAGAAACAAACCGCCCGGCTTTAACGCGTGATGCACACGGCTTAGCAGATTACGGCGTTCATCGGGGATCAACGCGCCGTAGTCGCACATAATAAATGTGACCATATCATAAGCTTCTATAAATGCCATGGTCAGATAATCTCCAAGGATATACTCGCTTACACTGTCATGCTCTACGGCATACTTGACGGAACATTCAGAAAAATCCAAGCCTGTAACATGAAAACCGCGTCCGGAAAATTGTTTCGTATATAAACCCGGGCCGCATCCGATATCCAGCAAACGCGTGTTTTTTGGCAGCGGCAGCGATGCCATCCATTCAACCGCTTCGTCGATAAACGCATGCCGATAACTGGCGGCATCCATGTCCGGGTTCAGATGCGCTTTAAGCATTTGACTTGCGATATACGGGTCGGTCCAGAATGCTGCGTCCGTCCTTTCATACAGAGCCGGACGCTTTAAGTACCCTTGCAATAATTGATACATCCATACCTCCAATGCTTTATTTATAAAAACCGTATGTTATCGTCCCCTCCTATGCAAGATGATGGCATGATGCGGGGAAGCACACTATACCGCGCTAAGCACGCCGCGTCAACGCGGCGCATACCGACGGCGATGATATTGAAAAACACGTCACGAAATGGGATAATATTTGCTGTACGGCACAAAATATAAACAACCTATTCGGAGGGGAAAGATGCCAGGTAAACGGAATCCGACCCAACCCCCATTCATACTGGCTAAAGAAATATGGAAGGCTGCGGACGATGACCGTCCCAATCAGTATGCCGCCTTCCGCACCGATTTTGTTTTAGATGAGATTCCGGAAGCGCTAATGCTGTTTATACGTGCGGATAACCGTTATGCGATATGGATAAACGGGCGTTATCTTCCCGCGCAGCAATACAGTGACTACGATTTTTGGCGTGTTTATGACAGGCTGCCTGTTCAAGGAACGCACTTGGTAAAGGGGCTCAACTCCCTGGCGGTTTTAGCTTATTGCCAAAACGAAGACAGTTCCACTTACCGGAAGGGCAGACCCGGGCTCATCTTTGAACTGCGTGATGAAGAACGGGTTTTAGCTGCCAGCGGGCTAAACACGAAATGCTCAGAGGTTACAGGTTTTGAGGAAGGCGGGGAAGTTGAAAAGGTCAGCGAACAATTATCCTACTCTTTCCGATATGACGCCACGGTTACGGGCGATTGGACAGCGGCGGGTTTTAATGACGCCCAATGGACCTATGCCCGTGTGATTGTCAGTCGCACTGATATCGTCTTTCATAAGCGCCCGGTGGAACAATGCGCCGTGGGCGAAAGGCTGCCCGCCGTTATATTGTCTCAAGGTGCCTATCTGCGCCATACGCAAGACGGGCTATTTCATGCGGCAAGCGGCCTGCGTATGCAACGCGATTTTTTATCGCATGATTCTGAATGCATCAAAGTGCCGAATGAGGCGTATCCTGTCAGTCTGCCGTCTGTAGACGGTATTCCCTTATGCGCCCGGCAGGGAGACGGCCTTTTCTTCTTAGTAGATCTCGGCAGGGAGTCCGTGGGATACGTCTGCCTGGACCTATTACTAGACGCGTCATGCGATATCGATGTGGGATGGGGAGAACATTTGGACGATCTGCGCGTGCGTAGCCGGATAGGCGACAGGAACTTTGCCTTTTCGTATCGCGCGTCGTCCGGCAAAAACAGCTTCTTTTACCCCATCAAGCGCATCGGCGCCAGGTATTTGGAAGTGCATATCGCCTCACGGTCCGCAACCGTTTACTACGTGGGCTTACTGCCGGTATGTTACCCGCTTCCTCCGGCGATTATACCTGTGGGGTTAAACGGTTTGCAGACTCGTATTTACAAAACGGCCGTGCATACCTTACAGTGCTGCATGCATGAGCATTATGAAGACACGCCCTGGCGGGAACAGGCTTTATACGCTATGGACGGCCGCAATGAAATGCTTTTTACCTTCGATGCATTTGGCGCAAGCGGAAAGGATTTCGCTCAATCCTGCTTATGGCTGTTGGCATTGGGCTTGCGGCAGGACGGCTTGCTGGAGTTATGCGCCCCGGCGAAGGTTGCACAGGAATGGACAATTCCCTCCTTCAGCTTGATTTGGGTGATATCTGTATATGAGTATCTGTCCAACACGCGCGATATATCGTTTGCGGGAACAATTAAACCGGTGATGGACAGGGTTCTACAGTGTTTTGCACTGCGCGCGCAAGAAGGGCTGATAGCCAATTTCGAAGGATACTGGAATTTTTACGAATGGCGTGAAGGTTTGGACGGTACGGGGAAAAGTAACGGAACACTATGTTACGATGCGCCGCTGAACGCCCTTTACGCCATGGCTCTAGACGCCGCGGAAGCCATATACACCCTGCTTGAAGATGAAACGCAGGCATTTATTATGAGAAACCGCCGTGAAACGCTTATTCCGCTGTACCGCGAAGCTTTTTTCAATGCGGACACCGGAGACTTTCGATTAGGCAATGATATACACGCTTTCACGTTAAAGCCTCAATTGGTTCAAGCGCTGTCCCTGCTGGCGGGTATGTGCCCGGACGACGGCACCAAGCATGCTCTGGCGCATCGTTTGTTATCAGGCTGTTTTCAACCGGAATGCACATTAAGCCATCGCCTGTTCGTTTATCAAGCCATGCTACCGTATGAGTCGTTACGAGAGGCTGTCTTAACCGATACGGATGCCCGCTGGGGAGCGATGCTTCAAGCCGGGGCGACGTCTTTTTGGGAAACGGAAGCGGCAGAAACGGAGTTTGGCGGAGGCGCAAGCCGATGTCACGGGTGGTCGGCTGCGCCCATATATGTGTATCATAGATTACTTAAAAATAACGCCGGGTAACATCATCCTATATTCATATCGGATAAAGCAACAGATAAGCCCGGGTTTATTTGACTATCCGTTTTTCATCATGTAAAATACGGATGGTTTTAACTGTTATACAAGAGCGCCATTCATCTGTCGCCGATCATCGGAACTGCTATGGGGAGGGACATCCTTGTCTTTGGCGGGTTTTCCTAAAAAAAAGATCTGCATCGCGGTTTGCGCGGTTTATATTTTCTTTCTCATCCTTCTGTTTATCCCGTATCTGTTCGTTCATGTCATTGCTGAAGATACCGAGTTTCATTTAAGCGATATTCCCAAAGAACCGCGGGTATACATTGAAGCACCCGCAATGGGAAGCACTATTGAACATGGCATGCTCATTGTAAAGGTAACAGGAGAACAAACAGATTATATCGAGGCGGTTCTGGAATGGACAGACACGGAAGGTGAATCACATTATATTAGCGCCATGTCGCATACCGATACGCTGGAACATACTTTTTATATAGAAAACATGTGTTTTGCCGCCAAACTATTGGTCATAGGTTCATGCACGGATCAAAAGGGGGAGACAAATGAAGTAACCATTATGTTACCGATACTCTCCCCAAAAGAAGAGTTGATCAACCGTATGATTGCCTTGGCGGAGAAGAATTCCAAACAAGACAGGTATAAGTTCGCGCCCGCACAGAGCGATACCGATATCGGGGTATGTAAGAATTTCGTCATGCGCCTGTTTGATACATATAAAAACGAGTACCGTATGGTGGCGTATCCTGATCTGTCGCTGCATATGCCAAAAAATAACAGCAAAGCCGCTTGCGCTCCCTATGATTATGGCATAGAGTGGCGGCCGGAGAACGCAGAGGACGGAAGCCCTTTTGAAATTGTTTTTCAATTTAAATACGATAACAACCTTTCAAAAACCGAGAACGCCGCCATTGCCAGGGACATGATGCACCGGGTAAAAAAGGGAGATTTCTTTCAAATGGTAGGCGATTATGGCGGCGGTAACGGCCCGCACTCTTTATACTTCATCGCGGATTACAATCCCGCGGATGACTCGTTGAACTGGACGGACAGCAACATGCGCGGCACACGTATTAACGGCGAGCGCTGGGGATACCTGCAGTTTAACGCGACGGCAACGGCAGAATGGTATGTGAAAGTGTTTAATATGAAGAAACGAGGCGCGACGCTGTACAGGTTACGGGATGACCTGTACAAGCCGTAACCAATAAACCGCGAGTAAACGCGTGCTATCCCGTATTATTAAAAAAGGCAGGGTGAATTATATGGCCAAGATGCCGGAGTATCAAGACCCACAGGTATTGCACATCGGAAAGCTGCCACCGCGGGCGGTATCCCATCCTTACGCCAATGAACAGGACGCACTGACGGGTGAACGCGGATTATCGCCCTTCTACCGGCTGCTTAATGGGATATGGGATTTTTATTATGCCCCGGATGGCCGTGTTCCTGATGATTTTTATAAAGAGACATATGAGCCGGATGAAGAATGGCAGTTGATCCGCGTGCCGGGAAATTGGGAAACGGAAGGATTCGGCTTACCTAACTATACCAATGTACGTTATCCCTTCCCTTTTGACCCACCTTATGTTCCCGATGAAAACCCGACCGGTTTGTATCGGACGGCATTCCACCTTGATAAAGCGGACTTAACAGGCTGTGTAACGCTCAACTTCGATGGTGTGAATGCGTGTTATTATGTTTATATCAACGGCCATTTTTGCGGATTTTCCAAAGTAACGCACATGCCTGCCGAGTTTGACATGACGGCACATGCGCGAGAGGGCGAAAACCTGCTGGCGGTGAAGGTGCTTAAATGGTGCGACGCATCCTATTTGGAGGACCAAGATTTTTGGAGGTTGTCCGGTATCTTCCGTGACGTTTACCTGTTGACACTCCCCAAGCAACCGCTTCGAGATGTCCTATGCAAGGCTGTGCTTAAAAACGATTATCGTGACGGCCTTTTAACGGTACACTGTGCAGCGGAGTCTGTTCTTGCTGTGACGGCTAAGTTGTACGACGGGGAAAAATTGATAGCTGCCGAATCCTTTTCATCCGGAGAAGACATCCGCATACACGTTCCAGGCTGCCGCCGATGGACAGCGGAAACACCGGAGCTGTATACGCTCATCGTTGCGTCCGAGTTTGAAGCACACCGAGTGGATATCGGCTTTAAAACAGTGGAGATTCGCGACCGGCAATTATATGTTAACGGCGTATCCGTCAAGCTAAAGGGCGTAAACCGGCATGACACGCATTATTTGCTGGGACATGTAACGCCCATGGAAACGCTTTTACAAGATATCATTCTAATGAAACGCAACAACATCAATACCGTCCGCTGCTCTCATTATCCGAATGATTCCAGATGGTTGTCGCTGTGCGACCGCTACGGGTTATATGTGATTGATGAGGCGGACTTGGAAACCCACGGGTCGGCCGTTTTAAGTGAATATGCAGACAATCCGCCTGATTTTAACACGCCGGAACATATGTTTAACTATTTCCCGAACCAAAAGGAATGGGAGGCGGCGTTTATAGACAGGGCCGAAAGAATGGTCGCGCGGGATCGCAACCATGCGTCCGTGATTGCCTGGTCTTTGGGCAATGAATCCGGATACGGCCCCAATCACGGTGCGATGCGCGAACGCATTTTATCCATGGACGACACGCGTTTTATTCATTACGAGCGGGAGCCCGGTTGTGTTTATTCCGATGTGGAATCGGTTATGTATCCCCATGTACAGGAAGTCGAGCGGCAAGGCAAGCGTAATGATCCGCATCCGTATTTCATGTGCGAGTACGCGCATGCCATGGGCTTAGGTCCCGGTACACTCAAGCGCTATTGGGATCTCATTTATAAATACCCCAGGCTCATTGGCGGTTGTGTTTGGGAATGGGTGGATCACGGGCTGCTGACAGAAAATGAAGACGGCGAGGTTTTTTATGCTTACGGCGGCGATTTTGGTGATAAACCCAATGACGGTAACTTTTGCGTGGACGCGCTGAACTACCCAGATAGAACACCGCATACGGGTTTGAAGGAGCTTAAAAAAGTTTTA
>WRFT01000055.1 GCA_009776385.1 Clostridia bacterium | reverse complement strand
TTTTTTAACATTAATAAAACGCTTAATAAATTGGGTTTATGTTTGCAACGCACTATTTCAACTCCTTTGATTTTGAAGCTACCATTCCATTTACTTCTATAGTATTTTACTTCCCTTTTCCAAAAATTCTTCGGGATGCTAAAATGATTATCGACAATGCAGACTGGCAGATTGTGCAGGCAATCTGCCAGATCTACGATCTTTTCGGTGCTGCCTTCCTTAACCGCTTTGTACAGGCATTCGCAGCTCTTAATCAAAATTGAATAACATGCCTATTTGTTAATACGTTTCCGGTTCGTGACAGAACCTCATCATTAAGCTCGTATTCCGGATATGCGCGAATGTTTATGAATATTTCCGATAAGTCATACAAATCATAAGCACTCAGCATATTTGCACCTCACTTAACCATTTCATCAACAGCGGCCATTATTATTTGAACGGATGCCACTCGATGATTGCCATCAATAATTAATCCAGCATCTTTTCAGCTCTGTTTTGCTTATATCGTTGCATAAAATCTGCATAGTTCGGCATGGCAAGCTCTTTGATTTTTTTCTTTTCTTCGCTTGTTAAAACGGTTAAATCGGCTTTCTTGTCGTATATAACAGCATATGCCACTCTATACATATCTAATTCAGGCAAAACCGGTTGCAAATACTCTCTGAGCCTTAATCGATCCGCAGGGGTGGTGTCAAGTAAATTCCCGGTCATCTGCAGCCAAACAGCCGGTTCATCTTCACGCTGCACAATATCGACTGATGAACATGGGGCATTGCAGAGAATGCTTTCCATTCCTCCAAGCGTATCTATTTGAGCGCCTGTTATCAGTGTTCGCCAAAAATACCCTATGGCCGTTTGCAATCCATGTTTTTCATAATTTTTCGCTGCCGTATATGATGACATGCCCATCATTTCCGAGCATAGTAGGTAGCAGCCAAACGCGGTATAATCAACAAACCCGGCCATTGCGCCAATCACCTCAGCTAGCTTGTTAATCCATGATAGGAATCCCAGAGGAAGCAGATCCTCATAAATTTCTTTTTTGAGATAAATTTGAATACCATAACCATGTCTATATAGATGGCGATACTGACCTTCCATCGCGCACATATCAACATCCATTGTTATATTTGGAGTTTCCCACCTTTTAGCTTTTGCAATTAAATTCCAATCGCTCATCACAAAAGCATAGGGGTGTTGTCTGATCTTTACCTTTGCCTCAAACCAATTCTCTGCCGAGTATAAAGAACGTTCCCAAGCCTTCGGCATATAATCCGGGATTACACTCAGGTGCTGTTCACCTAGTTCAAATTGGTGGTTAGCCGAAACCATTGCGAAAAATTTGTCCATCATATCAAACACCGGCTCCAGACGATGCTCAAATGGTTTTTCTGTAATCAATACAATACCAACACGTCGGTGATCCTTTTTTTTCTTCGCGGCGTTCATTGTCTGTATACCTCCTTATGATTGATTACATTTACTGTGTCATATTATATACTTTTTCGCGGTCTATCGTGATTTATCCGATTGTTAAGAAACGCATATGAGGGTTACCATTCATATAAATCCCATTTTTTAGTCACTCTATTGTAGCCAAGGCTTAATCCTTTTAGGCAAGTTCTGAGTTTATCCAACTTCTCATGAATGGCATCCATATCGTTTAAGCAACCGACAGGATATATTCTAACACTGTCTTTAACGCCATATTCAAAATCGATAATGCCTCCTTGCTTGAATAAGGTATATAATCGGTCAGAAATATCTTTCGGGAACGGAGAAATTGTTTTTTTCTTTCCCTTAAGCTCTTTTAAGATTTTATACTCGATAACACTTTTATATGACTCAATCCTATTCATATATACTTTAACAGACCAACTGTCGTCATGGCAACAATATACATATTGATTATTTAGGCAGCCAAAACGAAATGTTTTAACAGGCTTGGCTTTATGAGCTAAAAATAATATTTCTGCCAACTCAAGGTCTGATATGGACTTTAAACTATCTATGCTTTCAAAATCCAACCAGTAAAAATCACCATAATCGTAAACATTTGTTTGTGCGAAATCCTTAATGTTATCAGACGTAACGTATTCAAGGTCTGTCTTGTTATCAAATTGACAATACCTATCACCAGGATAGCCTTTAAGTATCAGAATATTATTAGGTTTTACTTGAATCCCCTCATAAAATTCATTGAACGTCATTCCTGATGTATTTACATAGTTTTCTTCTTCGTTAATCTGTATGTAACAAAACCATTTATTCTTCATAAAAACTCCATATTGCCGCTATCTGCAAACGCCTCTGCATCATGTGTCATGTCACTTATTGCTTAAGTGAAACACACTGCATCACCCGTTGGCATACTGTAACACCTGCATAACAATCATGTCAAACAAGCGATACATCGCCCATCGCCCTTTCGATGTTCAACCCGCTGTTAGCAGGGTAATCGCTTACGACCGTTTACGACCTCGCTCAAGAGGATAAGAAGCGAGGAAGAAATAGCGGAGACAGAGAAAGAAACGATCATAGCAACACATTGCCCTACGGAGTCAGCATGGGAAGCCATTAAATCCCCGTCTATCGGCGAAATAAGGACCTATATAATTAAACGAATTCATATTTAATAGATTTTGAGTGTATTAATTACTCATTCTAGGCAACATTTATAACAAAAAAAGAGTTATGAAACGCCTATAACCTTGAGGAGATAATCAAGCGATATCATACAGCGTTTACGCTTCATGTTGACACTAAGCTTGGTGGATGTTTCGTTTTTTATCAGGTTAAGCGCCAAATGGCGGAAAACATTTATATTGGTTGCGCAGTTACCAAGCCTCATCCGGCTTTCGTCCTCACGGAAATCCATATCCAGAACCCAGTGAAGACTGTTCTCGATACCCCAGTGTGCCCTGTTAGCTGTGAGCAATTCCATTGCAGTCATATCTTTGCTAAAAATGAAATACCTCACGGAGTTTTCCACCACATCGCTTCCGACCTGCTGCCTTTTAGACCGGATCATGCCAATACCTGTAATACCGGCCCATTTGTCCTTGTTGTACAGCCAATCGATGTCTGTTGAGATCCAAGACTCCCGCTTTTCATATCTGCCATGGGATTTTTCATTAGTTTCAGCATAGTCACACAAAGCGCTTTCGGAAGAATAGAAGAGTCTGATATCTTGAAGGAGCTCGGACTGGTTTTCCTTAACTGCCAAAACATAGTCGGCGCCGCTGTTAATGATGGTTTTAGCTATTTCAACCTGAGTACCTATTGCGTCTATAGTCACTATGCAACCTTTAAGTTCCAGCATCTTCAAGAGCTCAGGAATCGCTGTTATTTCATTCGACTTCTCTTCAGTCGCCAGTTCGCCCAATACGATTCCGTTAGCGGCAGACCATGCGCTTACGACATGTATCGCCCGCTTGTTATTGGCTATATCCTTACTTCTTCTTATTGTTTTGCCATCAATGGAAACTATATCTCCATTGATTTTTTCTCGTATCGTCTCGACCCATTCGATGAACCGTGATTGTATCGCCTTGGGTGATAGGGCGGCAAAGACATCACCAAATGTATCATGGGACGGTATCCCGTTCTCTAACGACAAAAAAGTCCGCAGCCATTCTTCGTGTTCCTGCCCAAATAATTCCATCTCGGTGAACTTTGAAAAATCACATATTATGGCAAGAATCGCGATGACCAATACTTCATCTAACCTATGCCTTATTCCATTCCCGCTTCTTGGATCCGGTATATCCCTAAAGATTTCCATTAAAGTGCCATTCATTTTATTCTGGCTCCTATCTGTTTTTTCTCATCACTTAACCTTTAATCATCGTAAACTAACCGTGGTTTCTTTTTGGAGTATGCCGCCTTTAAAAATGGGATTTGTTCTTCTGTTACCGGTCCGAGATTAACTTTAACGGTTTGTATGACGCTTCCGTGAACGCGTTTATTCTCGACAAGGCTGGCGTAATAGTGCTTTTTACCTTTGTATTCTTTTGTCAATATTTTGATAAACATGCTTCTCCTCTCACTACTTTGTATTTCATTATATTACAGTTTCTATTTATATATCAAGATATATTCTCACTATGTTATATGTAAAAATTGAAAACAAAAACTATTCTTCCTTTTTTCGGAAGAACACTTTCTGTTGCTTGTTAATGAGATGATTGTTTGTTTGAATATTTCGTTGCTTTTGCTTGTTTAATTAATCTGTCCTGTGTTTGGGCCTTCTTTCGTTTCGTAAGCGATTGCCCTGCCGCTGTTAGCACTCGCGCTTGACGAGTGCTAATTTGTGTGATAGACTGCGTTGGCATAGTATAACGGGGGAGGAAAGGAACCATGGAACAAATGACGGGCAGTATATCCGTTCACGCGGAAAACATCATGCCGGTGATTAAACGCTGGCTCTATTCTGACAAGGACATCTTCATCCGCGAATTGGTATCCAACGGCGTTGACGCGGTGACCAAGTATAAGATTGCCGTTCCCGATACGCAAGACGACTTTTTCGTGCGGGTAAACGTGAACAAGGAAAAGGGCACCTTATCCTTTGAAGATAACGGGGTCGGCATGACGGGCGAGGAGATTGATAAGTTTATTAACCGCGTCGCTTTTTCGGGCGCGGAGGAGTTTTTAGCAAACTATAAATCGGAAAACCCGGATCAAAGCGGCATCATCGGCCATTTCGGCTTGGGTTTTTACTCCGCTTTTATGGTATCGGCAAAGGTACGCATCGATTCGATGAGTTTTATAGAAGACTCGGCGGCCATTTCATGGGAGAGCGAGGACGGCCTCAACTTCACCATGGGCGATTCGGACCGGTCCGCCCGCGGCACCACGGTAACCTTAACGGTTAATGAAGAAGACAAGGAATTTTTAGATACCTACAGGGTAAGGGAAGTATTAAGCCGTTACTGCGCTTTTTTAACCGTGCCGGTTTTATTGTTTGACGAAAATGAGAAGCCCGTGGAGGAGAAGGACAAGGACGGGAAGGTAACGGGCACACGGGAGCCGGAGGCGCGCCAGCTAAACGATACCCATCCGCTATGGCTGAAGAACCCGAAGGATTGTACGGACGAGGAGTACCGCGAGTTTTTTAAGAAAGTTTTTCATGTATTTGAAGACCCCCTCTTCTGGGTGCACTTAAATGTCGATTACCCCTTTAACCTAAAGGGCATCCTATACTTCCCCAAGCTGAAGCAGGATTTCGGCTCGCGGGAAGGGGAGGTCAAGCTGTACGCGGGGCAGGTATTCGTTGCCGACAACATCAAGGAAATTATCCCCGAGTTTTTACTCCTTTTAAAGGGCGTTATCGACTGCCCGGATCTTCCCTTGAACGTGAGCCGTTCCTTCCTGCAAAATGACGGCTATGTAAAAAAACTGTCCGCTCATGTTACCAAGAAGGTTTCGGACAGGCTGACAGATTTATTTAAGTCCGACCGGCCGGCCTATGAATCTTATTGGGATGAGATTGCCCCCTTTATTAAGTACGGCTGCATCCGCGACGCCAAATTCCTAGACAGCATGAAACCCGCCCTCATCCTGAAGGCGACGGATGACACGTATTACACTTTTGATGAGTATAAGGCGCGCAACGAGGGAAAGGCGGAAAAGAAGATTTATTACACCACGGATAAGAAACGGCAGGCGGACTCGGTGGCCTTATATAACGCCGAGGGCATTGACGTGGTGCAGTTGGATACCCTAATTGACATGAACTTTATTTCCTTTATGGAGTTTGACAAGGGCGAAAAGTCCTATGAGTTTATACGCGTGGACGCGGATGTCAGCGGCTTGACGAAGGAATCGGAAGACGGAATGGATTTGGATGAAGCCATCGTTTCCGAGTTGTTTAAAAAGGCGCTGGCCATGGAGGATTTGGAAGTAAAGCTTCAATCTTTATCCAACGAAAAAGTTACCGCTATGCTCACCGAAGATGAGCAATCACGGCGTTTCAAAGAAATCAGCCGTGTGTACGGGCAGGATTTTACCATGCCGGATAAGTATACCCTCGTTCTAAACCGGCGCAGCCCCACCCTGCGCGCGCTGGCATCGCGCGGCGAGGATGAAACCGCCACGATGCTTATTCAGCAAATTTATGATTTGGCAAAAATCGCCACGGCGCCCCTGGAAGCGGATGAACTGACCCGATTTTTGGAACGCAGCCGCTTATTGGTGGACAAAATGGCCAATATAGAAGAGCCGCAAACAGCAGAAGACGCCTAAACAACCGCGCAGGCTTGGCTTAGCGCCCGTCTCTTTCGTAGAGTTCGGTGATATCCGCAATCCCTTTTATCAGTTCGTCCGTAAAATCCGACGCCAAGGCCCGCCACATCCAGTTTTTTCCGAGCGTGGAGGGTGTATTCATGCGGCTTTCCGCGCCTAAACCCAAAAAATCTTGAAGGGGCGCGATGGCGGTATCCGCCACACTGGACCATATGCCGCGTATCAGGCCCACGGCGCATCCTTCCCGCCCGGAAAAGGCAAGGTATCGTTTAGCGTGGATTTTTACGTCTTTCGCGGCCCGCGCGTACCATTCTCGGGAGGTAGCGTTGTCATGCGTACCGGTATACACGACGCAGTTGGGTATAAACCTGTGCGGCAGATGCGAATTATCCGCGCCCCCGTCGAAGGCGAACTGCAGCACCTTCATGCCGGGCAAGCGCGTGTCACGCAGCAGTTGCGTCACATCAGGCGTTAATAGCCCCAAGTCTTCCGCGATAATAGGAAGGTCGCCCAGGCTCTGTTTGACCGCCGTAAAAAGGCTCATGCCCGGACCCGGCCGCCACGTGCCGAACTCCGCCGTGTCATGGCCGTACGGTATTTCGTAATACGAGGCGAACCCGCGAAAGTGATCGATCCGCACCGCGTCATACAGGGTAAACGCGGCGCGTACGCGGCGAATCCACCACGCATAGCCTTCCTGTTCATGCGCGGGCCAGCGGTAAACCGGGTTACCCCATAGCTGGCCCGTACTGCTAAAATAATCCGGCGGGCATCCCGCCACAAATTCCGGCGTTAAGGATGCGTCCAGCCTGAAAAGATCGGGGCGCGTCCATGTATCGGCGGAGTCCATCGCCACATAGATGGGAATGTCTCCAATTAATTGAATGCCTTTTTGCGCGGCATACGCCTTTAGCCGGCCGAACTGCGCGTAAAAAGCGTATTGAACAAAACGATGAAAATAGATGACATCGCGCAATCGCGCCCGCGCTTCCTTTAACGCCCCGGCAGCCCTTGTTTTAAGCGGTACGGGCCATTCCTGCCAGGACCGGTGCCCGTTTTCTTCTTTTATGGCCATGAACAGCGCGTAATCATCCAGCCAATCCGCGTTGGCCGACAAAAAATCCCGGTACGCCGGTGTTTCCAAAAAGCGGCGGCCGGCTTTTTTTAAAAGCGCCAGGCGATGCGTAAAGAGCGTTCCGTACTCGACGCGGCGGGCGTCTCCGGGAATAGGTTCGGCGTTTAATTCCTCATCCGTTAACAAGCCTTCATCCCGAAGCGCCGTCAGGTCGATAAAATACGGATTGCCCGCGAAGGTTGAAAAGCTTTGGTAGGGCGAATCACCGTATCCGGTAGGCCCCATGGGCAGCATTTGCCAGTAACGCTGCTTGGCCCGCGCCAGAAAATCGATAAAGGCATACGCGGCGGCCCCGAAACCGCCGATACCATAGGGTGACGGAAGGGAAAAGACCGGTAGCAGGATGCCTGAAGCGCGCATGAAAATCACCTCACGGAGCGGATTTATAAACGTTTTGAATGATACGGCCGTAAAAAGTATACCGTCTTTTTAACGCTTGTCAATTCTTCTTAACCGGAAAAGGAGTGATGATGACACACGCGTTAGGGCGCATCCCCCAGAAACGATTTTAGCACGTTTTGGTTCTTTTTAAGGTCCGGCACCAATACAGCCATGCCGGATATGGTTCTGGAGGAGAAACACTTGTCCGCGGGAATGCGAAGCGTTTCTATTTCCCAACGGCGCATGCCCGTAAGCAGCGGTAAAAGCTCCAAGGCCTGCCCCAACGCGATATCTGTTTGAACACGGCCAATGTTGTTGATGACCAGGTTTACCAATTCCCCGTTTGACATAGCGGCAGCCTTGGTAAACAGGGCGGCTATCACATCACGCTGACGGCGCGTGCGCTGGTAATCGCTGTCGATGTTACGGATACGGCTGAAAGCCAGCGCCTGATCACCCCTTAGGTGTACCAAGCCGTACTCGTTTAAAGGCACATAGGAAGCGGAGTTTAAACGGCTGCGCGCGTAGTAGACACGTGACCAGTAGTTAATCTGGGTCATTTCCGCCTTCGTAATGGTGATGTCTACGCCGCCGAGCTGATCGACCATCTCCTTCATGAGGGTAAAGTTAACGGCAATATACGCGTCGGCGGTGACGCCAAACTGATTAAACAGCGTTTCCCGAAGCAATTTTTGACCGCCGAAGACGAAGGCGGCATTCAGGCGGTTATTGCCCCTTCCCGGGATGCGGACGTACAGATCGCGCATGAATGAAACGATTTTTATTTTCCCTTCATTCCTGTCCAAGCGGCAGAGAATCATGCTGTCGGAACGGCCGGAAATTTTATCAAAGTAACTGTCCACGCCGATGAGCAGAAGCGTGAAGGATCTCACCTCTTCTACATCCTCCAAGGCTCCTAAAGAGTCGGGCGGAACAGGGAAAAGGGTGGGCAGCGCAGGGGCATCCCACGCCTGCGCGCCTTGCGACGCATAGGAAACGCCGGGCTGCGCGCTGAGCATGATAACCAGCGCGATGAGGCTGATAAAGATAAAACGTCCCGCCTTCATGTTATTTCAACATCCTCCCGTTGCCGGGTATTATACCACAAACGGGGGGAATATCTCTTTACTTTTTAAACAATTGCACTATAATAAGCCCGTACCGCAATGAAGAGGACGGGCGCGGGACGATACTTCCCAAGCGAGCCGGCGAGGGTGTAAGGCCGGCGGGGTATCCGCGCCGTATCACCTTGGAGCGTCCCTGACGCCGCGGTTTGCCGGCAAGGGCGGGTGCTCCCGATACAGAGCCAAAACGAGTGGGCGGCGACAGCCGTCAAGCCGGGTGGTACCGCGTTGATAAACGCCCCGGGCAGGAATTGCCCGGGGCGTTTTTATGACTACTAAACCTAAGGAGGCGCCTTATGTACCAAAAAGTATCCGCCAATCCGGATTTTGTTAAAACCGAAGAAGAAGTGCTCGCTTTTTGGAAGGAGCGGGACATCCTGAACCGTTCCTTTCACTTGCATGACGGGGCCGAAAAACAATTCACCTTTTATGACGGGCCGCCGACCGCTAACGGCCGTCCGCATATCGGCCATGTGCTGACACGCGCCATCAAAGATATCATCCCCCGATTTCATGTGATGAAGGGTGAAAACGTGCTGCGCAAGGCCGGTTGGGATACGCATGGCCTGCCCGTTGAACTGGAAGTGGAACACGCCCTGGGGCTGGACGGCAAGCCCGCCATTGAGGCATAC
>WRFT01000054.1 GCA_009776385.1 Clostridia bacterium | reverse complement strand
TGACCGGTTTTGGTTTTAAGTCCGTAATGCGGAGATTCCCGTTGACAGTAATATCCATCCGAATGCCCAGAGAAAACCGTTCGGTTATCAATACCTGCGCGGGGAATAAGTTGTCCATAACACGTTCATTCGCCGACTGGGGAGCCTCGGCGGTATCTGTGGATATGACGGCATATTCGGCGGAAACCGCTTGGGCAAACGGAAGGGATGTGGCGTCAGGGTTCCCGTGGTAACCAACCTTCAGAACATGGGCGGCGAGTTCCGTGCCCTCGGCCAGCAGGCTTTCTTCTTCGGCAAACATCATATCGCCGGTAAACAAAAAACGCTTGCCGTGAATTTGTATCAATAAAACCAGCGAGTTATCGTTATCGTCTTCTTCGTTATAAACCAAGGGCGCCAACACTTGAAACGCCATACCGCCCCCTATGTTGATATGGTCGCCCGCGTCCAGCTTAACATGGCTTAAGCTTAACACCCGCGCTAAGCGCTCAATTCTATTCTCGTCCTTCTTGTTTCTTTTGGATATGTTCGCGGAATACAGCTTATCCACCGGGTACGCCTGACATAGCGCTTCCGTTCCGCCTATATGGTCAGAATCGGTGTGGGTCAAGAACAAGCCGCTTATCCGATCCGCTCCCATGACGGATAAAACGCCCAGAATCGCCGGAACGGAAGAGGGGCTGCCTGTATCAATTAAAAAAAACTTTCCGTCTATCTTCAGCAGCGTACTGTCCGCTTTACCCGCGTTAATAAAGATAACGGAAGCTTCACTGCCGTTCTGTTTCTCTGCCTGTTCGTCCCCGAGAACCTGACAGGCAAAAGGGATCATAACCAATATCATCAGCCAAAGAAACAGTTTACGCATGGTTTCTCCTTACTTGTTGACGGTTCTGTTTTATAATCGCCTTTTCGTTTTTGCATGTAAAACTGTAAAAACCGCGCTTCGGGCCTAAACCTGCTTTTGTCAACGTCGCGTAAGGCGGTTTAAATACCTTCGCGAGTATACCATGAACAGGGTGAATGTTCCAGTTTGACATATGTTGTTCTTTAGTTCATCAATTCCCATATTGCCCTTTAACATAGGGCAGTATCGCATAAGTCACTTGGTCGGCGGTAATGGTGCGTGTATGAATTTCAGGCGGCCAGCCTGCCGTTTTGAAGCATGTTAAAAAGTTAGCGCAATCCCGGCAATGATTCATACCTTTCGCTTTTTTGCAATCCGCGCTTTCGGCGGTGCAATCCGGAAAGTGGCAGCCATCGCAATTCTTTTCCCAAACAGATCCGCCGTATACTGCTGTATGACACGCCAGAATATACTCCCGTTCTGCGGCGGTGATGAAGGTTTTGCCTCTGTAATGAACGCATAAATCGCAGCGATGCCCGCAATGGCTCATGTGCATGTGCGTTTGAGGGAAAGGTTTACGGTTAGGTTTTTTCTTGATAATAATCATTTGTTTTACGGCTTCCAGCGTTGCTAAGTTATCTACTCGGATAAGCATCCATAAACCATCGGCCAGTACGCGGGAATGGTTGTAAAGGTCTCGTATCTCCGCCGGAAACTCACCGAGGCGCGCCTCAAACTTCATGCGTTCGGCTCTACCGTAAATAATTTGAAAATCAAAATAATCTTCATGTATGTTGATGGAAAGAATCGTTTTTTTCCCTTGCCTGAATTTAAGGCAATCTGTTTGATAATATTTACCCGGTACTTCATCAAGCTTGTACTTTCCGCGCATAAACCGCATGGTCTCTTGGCTTACTTTTTGTAATTCGGTATGACAGCTCATCGGTTTGAATCCTTTCTGCAAGAAACTTGCTTGTTATAATGTGTCACCTGTTTTCAAGCCGCTTAGGGGACAAAAAGTAGCAAAAGTCGTGGGTTACATGGGACTTTTGAAACTTATTTCGTATAAAAAATGCAAAAAAAGGTGTAAAAACAGTCAAATTCCACATAAAAACGGGAGAAAAAAAGTATTGACTCGCGTGTTTCACCATACTTTACCCTTTTCGTATCACTCGTGTCTTCCGACGAATGAAAGGAGGTGGAATTGTGGAAAAGTTGATGGGGGATGCTTACTTACGGCAGAAGGTCGTCATATGCGCCAGGCAGCATGGGATATGCGAAGCGGCGAATATTTACGGGTTCAGTCGTAAAAGTGTGTGGCGTTGGATGAAACAATATAACGGAACCGTTTCATCTCTGGTGATGCATAGTACCCGGCCCTTGCATCATCCCAATGAACACACAAAAGAAGAAGACGAATTGGTACGCGCGGTGGTAGAAAGTTCGGAGAAGAAAATAGGGTTAGACAAATTGTACATGAACCTAATCCAAAATTACGGATACAAACGCTCCAGATCTACCCTGTACCGGGTCTTGAGAAGGCTAAACATAAACAAGTAAACGGAATTTCTTCAGGTTCTATTACCCGTTTGGTTTAGCTATTCTGCATGATCACCGTCTTATGAGGGCTGTTTCTGCCATCAACATGAACAGCCCTTTTTTCTATGGCGGCACGGGCGATTTCGATATCCTCTACGACTTCTTCACGGCTGAAACAACCAACAGTGACCATATCGCAATCGCGCAGTGTAGCGTAAGCGAATGTAAGGCCCACAAAAGGAGTAACACGGCCCGCCGCCATGGGCTTAATACTCATAACAGGTTTTTTGGCGTTCATGATAACGCTGTGGATATATTCTATTTCAACCTGCATTAAAAAACCCATGCAGTTATATATTTGTACGTATGTCTGCACATCATACTCATTTAAGTCCGAGTAGACAATCAACTCCGGCATATGCGCCGATAGCCCGGGAACCATACCGTTATCCCGTATCATGGACAGATAATCGGGTAAACGGTCCATTGTCTGCTTGTTTTTATTCACCAACTGTTCCGCGCTGGAGTGATGCGGCATGCAAAATGTCGCGCCTAACCGCTTCGAATTCTTTATCGTCGCTTCCGCCTCGCGCCGCGCTTGTGCCGTATCATCTACATTAATGATGGGCGTATCCACGATAATCAGTTTTTTACCTGTTCGTTCCATCGCCAGATAAATGCCCTGTGTAAAAGGCGCTTCGCCGTTCATCGGGCACATTACCGCGTCGACGCCGTTTTCCAAAAAAGCGTTCAGCATATCCGCTACGGCTTCGGCGGACGCGAACTTGTTGCGTATAAGCGTATCCGTAGAGGCGGTTTTATGTCCGTACCCAATCATCCAGTTCGACCCGATAATCATGCGCGGCATGGAAATACCGCCGACAGTTGTCCTTGGAAAACTTTGCGTCATGCATGTTCCGCGCGACGGCGTAAAACGGCCCGCTATGTCCGTCCATCCGATGCGCGTTCTCTCCTCTCAATCAATCCGCCTGACAATGATAAATTATGAAAAACCAATGCGGCGTTTTTTCACGGATTATTATATCATGCCAAGCCATGCTGTCAACGCATAAAACATGGGCGTGGCTTGACTTTTGGCAGCGACGCGGATAAAATTTCACATGTGTGAACCACGAAAAGGCATTCTGAAAACGCAAGACCGGGGCGCGATTTTAAGATACAAAACACCGCGATATAAATGGAGGTTATAACCTTGCGGCCACTATGCGTCATTGGCAGTTTAAACATGGATATGGTTATCAGCGTTCCGCGTTTTCACGCGCCGGGGGAATCCATTATAGGCAGTCATTTCGCCGTTTTTACGGGCGGTAAGGGCGGCAATCAGGCGGTCGCGTTGGGGAGGCTTGGCGTGGAAACCATCATGGCTGGCATGATTGGGAAGGACGCAAATGGCCGGGCTTATCAAAAAGCCCTCATGGCCGAGAAGGTGGATGTCTCCCGTTTACTGCAATCCGATGAGGCGACGGGCGTCGCCTTCATAGAGGTGAACCAAAAAACGGGCGATAACCGCATCGCGCTGGCGCCGGGTGCCAATATGGCGTTTTCACCGCAAGCCTTTCTTACAATTTGGGAAAGCATACGGCACTGCGGTTTTTTTCTCATGCAGTTTGAGATACCGGATGAAACGGTGCTTGCGGCCGCCGAAAGAATACACGAATCGGGAAGCATCCTGATACTGGACCCGGCGCCTGCCCGTCCCTTTTCAGATGAACTGTTGAGGCTGGCTCATTATTTAACGCCCAATGAAACGGAGCTGAACCTGTTAACGGGCATGCCCACGGTTAGTGAGGAAGAAATCATGAAGGCGGCGCAAACGCTTATCGGGCGCGGCGCGCACCATATCATAGTAAAGCTCGGCGCAAGGGGCGCCATGCTCGTGACGGAGGATATGTCCCGTTATGTTCCGGGCTTTATGGTTAGCGCCGTGGATACCACGGCGGCGGGCGACGCGTTTAACGCGGGCCTTGCCTTCGCTTTGGCGCATGGGGAAGAGCTTATACAGGCTGTGCGTTACGCAAATGCTGTCGGCGCGTTAACGACAACGGCCATGGGCGCTCAGGCGGCTATGCCGACACAAGCCGGTGTCCGCGCGCTGTTACAGCGGCAGCACGCTTAGGGATAATGCGCCTAACCATCGCGTCAGCCTTCCAGTCCGTTCCGGCGCGCGGAAGGAATAAAGAGGGGTGGGGTATGTAATGTATTTAAAATACTTCATATTCCCCGGCGCGGAAGTGGAAACCGACTTCTTCATGCGTATCAAACGAACCTGTTACGATTCGTTTTACCCGTTTAAAGTACTTTCCGCGTGCGGCTTGAGCAGAATAGATTGTGAGCCCATCACCATTTTCTATGGCGGTAACGGTTCCGGTAAGACGACGGCCCTGCAAGTAATAGCCGAAAAAACCGGCCTAAAGCGGGATACCGGGCACAACTCATCCTCCTTTTTTGAGGATTATGTTGCCCTGTGCAAGGCGTCGCTCTCCGCGGATTTTACGGGCGGCAGGGTCATTACCAGTGACGATGTCTTCGACTATATGCTCAATATCCGTGTGCTCAACGAAGGGATAGACATGAAGCGTGAAGCGCTGTTTCAAGACTATCTGGACGAAAAATATAAGGATTTCAAACTGACATCCATTCAGGATTACGAAAAACTCAAGCGTGTCAACAAGGCCAGAAGCCTCACGCAATCCCGGTACATTCGTGAAGCGATGATGGGCAACATAAGGGAGCTGTCAAACGGTGAAAGCGCCTTTAAATACTTTACGGAAAAGATAGAAGAAAATAAGCTATACCTGCTGGATGAGCCGGAAAACAGCCTGTCGCCCGCAAGGCAAAAAGAGTTGGCGGGCATCATCACGGATTCTGCCCGGTTCTTCGGCTGTCAGTTTATCATCTCTACCCATTCCCCGTTCTTGCTTTCCCTGCGCGGGGCTAAAATATACGATTTAGACGCCCGCCCGGTTTGCCAAAGGCCATGGACGGAGCTGGAACTTGTAAAAGAGTATCAGCTGTTTTTTAAGGAGCATCAAGATGAGTTCGTATGAAATCAAGGATATCCGCGCGGTCATAACAGATGAAACCGGCGTTCACTTCAAGCCCGTATCCGTTTATATTGATGGCGGGCTCATTGCCGGGGTCAACCGCAGGCCGGACGGTTTTATTCCCGATTATGTCTATTCAAACAACGCGCGGAAACTGCTTATACCGGGCTTGATTAATGCGCATACGCACAGCCATATGAGCCTCTTGCGGGGCTGCGCGGATGATATGCCTTTTCATACATGGCTCTTTGACAGGGTCTTGCCCCTGGAAGACCGCCTCACGCCTCAAAGCGCCGCATGGGGGACACTGCTTTCCTGCGCTGAAATGATTCGTACCGGAACGACTTGTTTTAATGACATGCATATGTTTGAAGAGGTGATTTTAGATGCCGTTCACCGGTCGGGCATGCGCGCTGTATTGTCAAGGGGCTTGGTAGGGACATGCCGTGATGGAATTCCTTCGGACGGGGGCAGGCTGGAACAGGCATTCAGGGACATTGACGCGTATCGTCAGCAAAATACAAACGGGCTCATTTCATTTGCCTTAGCGCCGCATGCCCCCTATACCTGTGACGAAGGCTACCTGCGCCACGTCGCGCAAACCGCGCGGGCGCACGGCTTGCGCCTGCACATACATGTGGCGGAAAGCCGGCGGGAATGCGAGGACTCCCAGCGTGAGCATGCCAAAACACCCGTAGAATGGTTGGACAGTATAGGCATATTAAACAGTCAAACGCTCGCGGCGCATTGCGTGCATATCACCCCAAACGATATCGGTATTCTGCGGGACCGCGGCGTAAGCGTGGCGGTCAACACGGTAAGCAACATGAAGCTGGGCAACGGCTTTGCGCCGGTTCCCCAAATGGCGGCAGCGGGTGTGAACATCGCCTTGGGTACGGATGGCGCGGCCAGCAACAACACGCAAAACCTGTTCAGGGAACTAAACGCGCTGACGCTGGTGCATAAGGGGCATACGCAGGACCCCGCTTCCGTCACCGCGCGCGAAGCGTTTTATATGGCAACCATGGGCGGTGCCCGCGCACTCGGGTTGGACGGCGTCACAGGGGCCATTCAGGAGGGCTTACGGGCGGATTTGGTTATCCTCAACCTGGATATGCCGCACTTGACGCCCTGCCCCGATGAAATATCGGCCCTCGCCTACGGCATGACCGGGCTGGAAGCGGAAACCGTCTTCATTAATGGCAAACCCGTCATGGAAAAGGGCGAACTGCTTACCATCGACCTGCCTCGCGTCTTGTACGAGACGGAACAGGCCGCCCGCAAGCTGCACGGCTGAATGAGGCAACGTCATGATTAAATAGCAATGCCGTTGGGCTTATAAACCAAAAAAGGCTGTCAAGTGAAACAAGGAGGGCGAATGCATGGAGAGTATCGTTAAAAACATGTCCCTGGCGGATGACGGAATAAAAAAAATCAAATGGGTGCAAAGCCATATGCCTCTGCTGCGCGGGTTGGAGGTGCAGTTTTCGGCGGAAAAACCTTTTAAAAATCTGCGGCTGACGGTCTCTATTCATTTAGAGGCGAAAACGGCGTACTTATGCCTCGTATTAAAGGCAGGCGGCGCGCAGGTAAGGGTCACGGGCAGCAACCCGCTCTCCACGCAGGATGATGTGGCGGCGGCCCTCTGCTCGCAGGGAATCGAGGTGTTTGCCGTACGCGGCGCGTCTCCCGCGGACTATGAAAGGCATCGGATTATGGCGCTGGAACACCGGCCGCATCTTATCATTGACGATGGCGGGGATCTGGTTCATGCCCTGCATACCGATTACGCGGAACTGGCGGGGGACACGCTGGGCGGCTGTGAAGAGACCACCACGGGCGTGATTCGCCTGAGGGCCATGGAAAAAGAAGGCATCCTGCGTTTTCCGATGATATCCATCAACGACGCGAACATGAAATATTTATTTGATAACCGCTACGGAACGGGCCAATCCGTATGGGACGGCATTAACAGAACCACCAACTTAGTAGTGGCGGGTAAGACCGTTGTCGTGGCGGGTTACGGCTGGTGCGGCAAAGGAATCGCGATGCGCGCAAAGGGTTTCGGCGCAAAGGTGGTCGTCACGGAAGTGAACCCCATCAAGGCCATCGAGGCGGTCATGGATGGGTATGAAGTGTTAACCATGGAGCAAGCCGCGTTGGCGGGGGATATCTTCATCACAGCGACGGGATGCGAAAAGGTCATTCGCCGGGAGCACTTTATTACCATGAAGCACAACGCCGTCTTGTGCAACGCGGGCCATTTCGATGTGGAAGTCTATATGCCGGACATCGAACGGATCGCGCTTGCCAAAAAAGAGCGCCGCGCCAATATTACGGGTTACCAAATGCCGTCGGGCCGCTGGCTGAATGTGCTGGCGGAAGGCAGGTTGGTAAACCTGGCGGCCGGTGACGGGCATCCCGCGGAAATCATGGACTTAAGCTTCGCTCTGCAGGCTTTATGCGCGCGGCATATCGCCTTAAACAGCGCGGGGATGGCCGCGCGTGTACATCCCGTCCCGAGTGATATCGATAATCTGGTCGCTAAAATGAAGCTGGAGGCGCTGGGAATCGGCATCGACACGCTGACACCCGAGCAGGACGCGTATTTAAAAAGCTGGCGTTAGGGCATCATTCGTGCCGCTTCATTATTCACAACAGGGAGGTGATGATATGCCGAAGCTGAATGTGCTGCTTATCGTCAACCCTGCCGCGGGCAGACAAATAGCAAAAAAAGCGTTATTCCGAATAGTGGATGCGCTGTGCCGCCGCAACTGTCAAACAACCGTGTTTTCTACCGCCGAAAAAGGCGACGCCATAAAATGGGTGGCGCAGTACGCTCAGCAAGCCGATAGAATCATCTGCTGCGGCGGTGACGGCACGCTGAATGAGGTCATATCCGGCATGATTCAATTTAATGTTCATGTGCCGGTAGGCTTCATACCAACCGGTACCACCAATGACCTGGCGCATTCCCTGCACCTGCCGCTTCATATAAATAATGCGCTGGAGGCGGCGGTAAACGGACGCATCCATAAGCATGATGTCGGCATGTTTAATAAAGATAAATACTTTACCTATGTCGCCTCCTTCGGGGCGTTTACGAATGTCGCGTATACGACGCCGCAAAGATATAAACAAGCGCTTGGCCGTTTAGCATACCTGCTGAAAGGCTTGGTGAGCCTCGCCGCGATTCAGCCGCGTAAGGCTAAAATCATCGCGGACGGGGCCGAGCTGGAAGGGGACTTTATTTACGGCAGCGTGTCCAACACCAGCGTGATTGGCGGCGGTGTCATTAAATTTTTAGAATCGGATATTGGCTATGACGACGGAAAGTTTGAAATGCTGCTGGTTAAAAAGCCAAAAAGGCTAAGCGACATTCGCGGAATAGTCAAAAGTGTCTCCGGCCGTCGTTATGACAGCGCTGTCATGCTCTATCGCAAGGTGAGCAATTTAACCTTTACCTTTGAAAAAGAAACCGAGTGGACGCTGGACGGAGAATACGCGGGAAAGGAGGATACCGTCCAAATTACAATCCTGTCATCCGCTGTAAGCGTCATGAAAGCGTGAGGGAGGAAGCATGAAGCCGGGCATAGCAGTTATCCGGATTTTATTTAATCTGTTAGTCAAATCAACTTGTATCCGAGCTGTTGAATATATATACTATCTATCATCAGCGTCCGTGTGTTTCTATATGCGGAACCGTCAGAGTATTATTAATTAAGGAGGATCTCACATGAAGCCCATCATGAAAAAACTAACCTGCCTGGCAATGGCTACCCTGCTTACCTTAACCGCCGCAAGCGCGTTAGCCGTTGCGATGGACCTGTCTTCCGCGGAATGGGAAGAACGGTTTCAAAATCTGCTGGAGTACGCCGAGGAAAACGACTTACCGTTAACCGACGATACCACCTTTACCGTATCCGAGTTTATCACCTCCGACGGGACGGTTGGTTACGAGCACTGGCTGGATCTGGGGGGCTTCATGAAGATTACATACTACGACTACGGCGACGATGTGTTTAACAGCGCCATACTTAGCATCTCGCTGGATCATGGCGGCGTGCCGTATCAAATGGCACAAATGGCGATCTATTTTACCGTGCTGTCCGGAGATACGGATACCTCATGGGAGGAAAGCAACGCGCTGCTGGATGCGCTGTGTCCCATATTTGTAGAAGTATTTGAAGGGGACGAACGCGTCAACGGCGCCC
>WRFT01000053.1 GCA_009776385.1 Clostridia bacterium | reverse complement strand
CGGGAGATACTATTTGGACACATACGGTAAATAAACCTACAGAATCAAGCGATACTTGGGATTACACCATTGATAGCTTACCCATGTATATCAATGGCAAACTCGTCTCCTATTCGGTAAAGGAGACCCTGCCGACAGGATATAAAACAGAAGCGGCTACCGCGGCAAAGGCATATGAAGGTGAAACCGGACATGTGGATGAATTGAACTTTATCAACGAACTGGACACCTTCTCCCTGACCATAACAAAGACATGGGATGACTTTAGTAACACATACAACACCAGGCCAAATGACTTGGCGCTTACTATTTATGCCAATGCTGCCCCGCTTCATCCGCAGCCTGTTTTAAGTTGGCAGAAAGATAATGTAAAGGGAGTATGGACACTTACCGCTAATGGTTTGCCCCGATACCATCAAGACGGTTCGCTGTACCGTTATTCCGTTAAAGAATCATCGCTTGAAAAATATGATTCCTTTGGCAGCACATCCGATGACAGTGATGGCAGGTTTGTGGTTACGCTTGTTACGGATGTTGAAGGGGAAGCCGCCTTTACAAACAAATTAAAAAGGGTATCCCTCAGCGGTATAAAGACCTGGGAGGACAAGGACAACTATTACGGTTATCGCCCGGACAAGCTGGAACTGACGGTACTGGCAGACGGCGACCCGCTGAAAGGAATGCCTTTAGCCAATGACGGAGCCTTTACCGTGGATAAACAGGCCGGAAATTTGTGGACTTACAGCATTGACAATCTGCCGATGTACGCAGCGGGTGATGAGCCTATTCAATACGCCATTCAGGAGACCATGCCCGCCGGATACGAGGCTTTGGCAAACGGTTTGGCAGAGAACCTTATACGGGAAGATGCCGTTTTAACGGGCGCGGATTTAATAAACACGCTTGCCGTTATATCGGTATCGGGCAAAAAAACATGGTTGGATAACGGGAACAAGTATGTAACGAGACCGGATTTATATGATATTCGTTTGCTTGTATGTGACGGAGACGGTGTTCCGCTGCCCAAACAACCTCCCGCGGAAGATATTGAATGGACGGATAACGCAGACAATACCTGGTCTTATATTATTTATAACCTGCCCCGTTATCAGAAAGGTTTCATGACTGAAGTAATGTACCGCGTGATAGAAACCGCCGACGCGGACGGAGACTATCTGCCGCTGTACGAAAACACCGCAAAACGAGCGGCGGACGGCACGATATATGATATGAATATCACAAATGTTTTACGGCCCATCGTTGCCATTTATAATGTAACGGACGGTATAGCCGCAAACGGGAACAAGGTTGGCGGATATGTATCCGCCGGGTATGGGAATCCCGTAAAGCACAACTTTGATGAAGGAACAGGCGAATGCCTCTATGTTAGCTGGAAACCGGAGACAAACTGGGTGGCATCACCGGCAGTATCGCTGACATATTGGCTGCTTGACAGTGACACCCCGGTAACGGTAGCCATAACACCCAATGATATCAGCGCGCTGACAAACGGTGATTTCCCTTCCGCGCGTTGCCATACGGACGCGAACGGCATTATCACGTTAACGTTCGCCAACCATGTTTTGGATATGCCGCGGCGTGTTGAAGTGGATGTTTCATTCCTTCCTACCATCGCTGTTATAAACACCACCCCACAGCAAACAGGCGGTCAGGTACACGTGGAAAACGGCGTTTGGAATTCAAATCATGACGGTATCGGTAACCGTTATGTTGAAAAAACCGTGCACGGCAAGGCTAACGACAATTTTGTTGTCGATTTAACGCAAATCACCGTTCAATCCGCCTCGGGTGGCTTCCCGGCTGTTAAGCTTAACTTGTCAGCGAACGGATCGTTTAAAACGCAGTTTATTACTAATTTAGGCGGCGTGAATCAAGTGGTTCCAGTAGAAGGAAGGGTACTGGTAAACAAGCGGAATGCCAATGGTCAACCTATTGATATTACCATTATGCTGGATAAGCTTCCTTGCCCTGTTGATTTGGGAATCTTATTCCTCAGCGTTCCGCCGGTTATATTACCCACGCCTACCCCAACGCCTACACCTGTATTGACCCCAACGCCAACCCCGACACCGCGCCCGAGCTTTACACCAACACCAACTCCGACTCCAACACCAACCCATACGCCGCCGCCTTTACCGTCCATGCCTCCCGATGAACGTGCTTTTGATACCGTATGGATACTGGATGACGGGAGTGTTCCGCTTGGTGTAGGTATTTTGATGACTCTGGGAGATTGTTTCGACTAGACAGCATAAGAAAATGTAAAACACAGTTAAATTTGTGTCAAAGTAATCACTGATTCATGCCTTATAATGGCAAAAAACGAAGGAGGATTATTATGAACGCGTTACTTAACGATTTATCACTCGCCTTGCAAAGCGGCAAGGCTAAAACCGTCGCTGAACTAACGGGGCAGGCCATTTCCGAAGGGATCAGCGCCAAGGAAATTCTGGAAGCGGGATTGTTATCCGGCATGGATATTATTGCGGAAAAATTCAAGAACAACGAAGTTTATGTACCGGAAGTCTTAATTGCCGCCAGGGCAATGAAAGCGGGTACTGATGTCTTGAAACCCTATTTAGCGGAAAGCGGAGCCAAACCCATCGGCAAGGCTGTCGTTGGCACGGTAAAAGGTGATTTACACGATATCGGGAAAAACCTTGTACGTATGATGTTTGAAGGCAAGGGCATTGAAGTGATAGACCTGGGCACGGATGTATCTCCCGAGCAGTTTGTCGAAGCTTTTCAATCGGAGAACGCGGATGTTGTCGGGCTTTCGGCGCTGTTGACCACCACCATGGGCGAAATGAAGAACACGGTAGACGCGTTTACCGCGGCCGGTTTGCGTGATAAGGCGATTATTATGATTGGCGGCGCGCCGGTAACCGAGGCATACCGCGCGAGTATCGGCGCGGATATTTACACATCCGACGCGGCATCCGCGGCGGACGCCGCCAAACAAGCCATTCTCAATAAAAAGGGAGCGTAAAATGAGCGGCTTTAGTATAAAAGGTATTGTTTCGGATAAGAAGCCGCTTCCCATCCTATCTTTTCCCGGGATACATATGACCGGCGTGACGGTTTCCGATTTGGTACATAACGGCGTGCTTCAAGCGGAATGCATGCACGCCGTAGCCAAACGGTGGAACACCGCGGCATCTGTCAGTTTAATGGATTTATCGGTTGAAGCCGAGGCATTCGGCAGCCCTGTACGGTTTTCAACCGATGATGTGCCGACCGTTACAGGCGCGGTTGTCACGGACGAAATTTCCTTTAATGCCCTTCGCGTACCTGAGGTGGGTGAAAAACGTACCGGCGAATATGTAAAGACCATCTTAGAGGCTAAGAAACGCATAACAGACCGTCCCGTCATCGCCGGCGCTATCGGACCTTATTCACTTTCCGGACGTTTAGCGGATATGACTGAAATTATGATGATGTGCTATGAAGACCCGGATTTAGTGCATGGCATTCTCAATAAGGCTGCCGCGTTTCTTATACAGTATTACAAGGCTTTCAAAGAAGCCGGCGCGGACGCTATCATCATGGCCGAACCCGCCGCAGGGCTTCTTTCCCCCGCGTTGAACGAGCAATTTTCTGTTCCCTATGTCAAGCGCATTATTCAAGCTGTCTCGCAAGACGGTTTCCCGGTTATATACCACAATTGCGGTAACACGCTGCCGCTCATTGACAGCTTGCTGACAACCGGCGCTGCGGCGTTCCATTTCGGTAACGCGATTCGCTTGGCGGATATGCTGCCGAAGGTACCCGAAGACATCCCGGTGTTTGGTAATGTGGATCCCGCGGGCCAGTTCCGTAACGGTACGCCGGAGTCTGTGCGTTCAGCCACCCTGCGTGTTTTGGAAGAGTGTTCCGGTTTCCCGCATTTTGCGCTGTCTTCCGGCTGCGATATTCCTCCGGCAACACCGCTGGATAACATCGATGCCTTCTTCGCGGCGTCAGAAGCCTTTTACGGTTGATATCTCAACCTATTTAAACAAGCCGGCGGGGGACCCCCGCCGGCTTTTTATATCGTATACCTGCTGATAACTTTTTAATAGCGTCCCAATTCCAGAACCTTGTCCATGTAGTATCTGAGCGTATCATATAAAACCGTTTTGGGTATGGAATGATCGCTGTGCGCGACGTATCCGTATCCTTGTTTAACAATCGGGATTTTCGCTTCCAGCTCCGCGTCAATGACGCGTCTATCGTTTGAATAAAGCGTACGAACATCAATACCGCCCATTAAGGCAATCTTATCGCCGAATTGTTTATGGATGCGCAGCAGGTCCATACCCGCTTTAATTTCAATCACCTGCAGACAATCGATACCCGCTTCAATCATATACGGCAGTAAAGGTTCAATAAACCCGCAGGAATGCATAATGACCGGCAAGCCCTTGGAATGCGCGTAATTGATTACCGCCTGATGGCTTGGGAATATGAGCTCTTTATACATTTTAGGCGACATGAAAGGTTTTTCTTTAAAGCCCATATCCTCATAAATAAACAGCCCGTCCGGATACCCTTCCCGCTCGAAAAGCATGTCATACAGCTTTAAATGCAACTGCGTGTAGGTAAAGGCCATATCTAGAATCCATTCAGGATCCAGCAACATGCCGACAAGCAGGTTTTCATGCCCGCAAACCGGATGGATGCTCTCAAAGGCATTGACGCCATTCCAAGTAAAAAACCTGCCGGATTTTAAACTAGCCGCTCTCTTTTCACGGTATGCGTCATAATGAATACGCCTCTCGGGATGAAGCAGCAATTTTGGCTTAAGCAAATCCCAATCCGGCCGTTCTTTAACGGTAAAATCTACATGCTCCGGCGTGGTGTCATGGTGCTTATGCCGGCGCAGTACCGCCCCGTTTCCGTCTAAAACAGTAATGGTGTCCGCATCTTCACGGATGGTTTGAGGCACGAAATCCAAATCCGCCGTTAAGTTAAAAGCCCAAGAACCGTCTATATCCAGGCCGAAATGCTCCGAAGGGTTTTCTCCTTCTTTCATGTATCCCCTTGCCACATAGTCCGTACAGGTGTCCTCCCAAAAGTGCTCAAACAGACCGATCCTGTCGGTTGGCTGATGCTTTAAAATGCGCGCGATACGATCTCTTCCGGTCATGCCATTCCCCTCCTATTTTGTGTTCTGTTTTACGAAAGCCCCTGAAAAGTAGGTAACGGTATTGGATCCGTTTATATATTTCATGCCGCTGACAGCTTCCAGCTGCGCTACATGAATACCGTACGCTTCTAAGGAAGAAAGCGCTTCTTCCGGGTGCACGCATGGATCTGAAGTCATACAGGCGCACGCCTTACACAGCGTGCAGCCGCCGGCAGCCAATACCTGCACGTTGCCGCGTCCAAAGCACGCGTATAGCTTGCGCGCCATTATCAGCGTCATGGCGTTATGTTTTTCCTGCGCGGCCATCATCCCCTCATAATCAAATGAGTCTTCCAGTTGGTATATATTTTGCCATATCACCGCTTGCGGATACGTTTGCAGTTTGTTAATAAGCTGCCGCGCTTCCCCAATCATCGGCGGGCAGGTATAGTTACGGGCATATCTTCCGCACCGGTTGTCTTCACAGTATTTCCGCAGTTCTTCTTGAAACACGATTTTGCTAACCGGTATGCATTCCGCCTTATGGGCCCCCAGTTCTAGGCATAAATGAACGATATCCTTACAATCCATTTGCCTTCATCCTTTCTGCTTAAAAAAACATATATGTCATGAACGCGTCATTAAACATCTTTTGCTCCGCGAGATTGATTTCCGTTACATGGCCTAGCAACGCGTCCCGATCCGAGGCAGTTTGCATTGGCGCAAGCAGCGCGCGAACGGCACCGCCCAAGGACGCATTACCCACCGGTTGCGCGCGCGCCGCCATGCCGCGCGGAATAAGGCCTATTTGAACGGCGTCCTCCACATTCATGGCTTGCCCGATTCCTCCGGCGAGATAGACGGCATCCGGCACACCGCCCGGAGCGTCGGTCAGGCTCATTAATATTTCAATACCGGATCGGACGGCGGATTTAGCCAATTGCAAATCCCGTATCTGTTTTTGTGTGAAGACAGTATCACCATTTATTAAACCTGTTTCATCCAAAACGCCCGTACGCACCAGGGAAGCCAACTCACTGACCACCTCTGAGGCGCCTCCGCCATGCGCCGCGCTCTCGAAGGCCGGCCCGGCGGCTGTGGAAGTCACGATAAGCGTTCCGTCTTGGTATGACGCCATCTCGCCATTGGTTCCCAAGTCGACCAACAGAAAGAATCTATTGCCCATTGTCATTACGTTTAATAAGCCGGCCATGATATCGCCCCCGACGAAAGCTGCGAACCAAGGGAGAACGGTCACGGGACAGCTGATGGTACTGCCGCCGAATACATCTTGAAATGCATAGGACGGCTTTAAACGGGCAGTTATCTTAAAAGGAGATACCCCGATTTCGGCACAGGAATACCCCATCAAGAGGTGCATCATGGTCGTGTTGCCGGCTACCACCACCTCCCGCAAGGCCTTGGGGGGGATATCTTTATTGCGTAAAAGCAGGTTCAACCCATTTAAAGTATCGTGTATGATTATACCGCGCATATCCTGAAGCTTCCCCTCATTAGCCGCGTTAATGCGTGAGATGACATCAGGTCCGTATACCCTTTGCGGGTTGAGAAAACTATGCCGGCTGAGCAATATGCCTGTGGCCAGATCTACCAACGCCATCACAACGGTGGTGGTTCCGATGTCGACGGCTACCCCGTAACCTTCGCGCGGTTCCCTTATTTGGTTACCCGCATGAAAGGCTTCCAGGACAGGCAGATTGACGCATTTACCGCATGCGAGGCAGTTTCCCGAACATGGCTTGCTCATGAAAAGGCTCCCTTTCTGTATAAACCGGGCGGCAGTCCCTCCGTTTTTTTGAAAACGCGGGTAAAATACCCTTGGTTTTCAAATCCGACGCGTTCGGATATTTCCAGAATAGACGCGGATGTGCTTAGCAATAACTGCTTTCCTGCGTCAATGCGTACGGCGTTTAAAAAATTACCGGGCGTTTGGCCGGTTTCTTCCTTAAAAACCTTGGCAAAATAAGTCGGGCTTAAGTAAACACTGTCAGCAATATCCTGCAGTTTTATTTTTTCGGGAAAATGGTTTTTTATATAATCAATCGCTTTTCGAATGGTGTCTGTATACCTTAAAGACGGCGGTTTCATGACATGACGTTCAAAACGGCGCGTCACGGCATGCAACCACTCGACAACCTCCTCGACGGATGACAGCGCATAAATCTCCAACAGATAATCCGGCTCCGTACCCAGTACAGCCTCCGCATCCGCATTGACGTTTGCAGCTGCCCGCGATAACAGAATGGTTAGCTCCAAGACACGCGAACGAAGGGCTTGTAAGCTTCCGGTATACTGAAACAACAAACGGCCCAGCATGGCATTTAAGATAGCCGCGGATGCTTGTACCCTCCCTTCGGATACGGCGGTGATAAACGCGGCTTCATCCTCCATCCAGTAACCGGAAGACGGCGTTTCCGATATGCGATGAACGGGGCGATCTAACAATCCGTTCCATAAGCCATACAGCAGTTCGCAGATCGCGCGAGCCTGCGCGGGTGTCTTTACCGGAATGGCGGATATCCCGCCGCTTATTTCTTTGAAAACCTCCGGCAGCAGACGGGAAAAACCCTTTCCGGAAAGATAAGTACCATAATCTGTCATGATGAAAGGGCCCGCATAAAAGCCGGTGATAAGCTCCCCCGAATTGTCGTTAGCGGAAGATACCGCGTAAAAAAGCCCAGACGGCGCGTTGATGATAAACCGGCCCCCGGAGTGGTATGCCTGCTGACAGGCATGCAAGAGCGCCGCGTTTTCCGCCTCAGCACAGGCTAAAACAGAAAAAAGGTGTTGCGTATACAGGACCTGCCGGGTAACGGCCGCAGAAGTATAAGAAGACCGACCGGATGCATCTATCATAGATACACCAACACCGGCTACTTCGGAAAAACAATCCAGTAAGGAATTTTGCACGATTTCACCCCGGATGACATCAATGGGAAGTTAAAGAACCGGCACGGTGTTTACGATTATAAGCGATGGAAGCGGAAATATCCACCGTGCGGATATGATCGCAGGCGGAATTTCAAAGATATGAGGTTAATGGTAAGGGAAAAGAAATCATCGGGCACTTGATATGTTGAACTCCTTTGGCTAAAATGGAACCCAGGATAACAACGACAGCGCATCGAGTGATAGAACCTTAAGTTAAATAAAGGAGATGCTGACACATGAAACCTTCTTGTTGGAAACCGGATATCGAAAATTTATATAAAGTGCTGCGACGGGAAACACCGCCAAGACCGGTACTTTACGAGTTATTCCTCAACGCGCGTTTATACCAAAGGTTGTCCCAAAGACCTTACCGTGAGGGTGAGACAATGCTGACAGCCTTGCAGCGTGTAGTTGAGGCTTTTTATACCGCGGGATACGATTACGCTTCCGCCAGTGCCTGTAGTATGTATTTCCCCGCCGGCAGCCAAGCGCACAAATCAACCAAATCCTTGAATGAAGGCTTTGTGATTACGGATGAGGCAAGCTGCGAGGCTTACGCGTGGCCTGACCCGGATCAATTTGATTACTCGCATTTAGAGAATATCCGGCTTCCGGACGGAATGAAATTAAAGATACTAGGGCCTTCCGGTGTCATGGAAAACGCCATTGCCTTGGTTGGTTATGAAAACCTTTGCTATTTGCAATATGAGAACCCGGCCCTCATGCACGAGGTCATTAATCAAATAGGCGATCGGCTTTTACGGTATTACAAAAACGCGCTCACCTTCGATTCTGTCGGGCTCATTGTCGGGAACGATGACTGGGGTTTTAATACGCAGACATTCTTTTCGCCGGAGGCGATGCGTACGTATTTTATACCGTGGCATAAGAAAATTGTCGAAGCGGCTCACGCGGCGGGCCGGCCGGCCATTTTGCATTCATGCGGCAACCTTGATGCGGTGATGGAGGATGTTATTCAAATAGGGTACGACGCCAAACACTCTTATGAGGATAACATCATCCCCGTAGAGGCAGCCTACGATAAATGGAAGGATCGTATCGCTATTCTGGGCGGTATTGATGTCGGCTTCATTCTTTTAAACGATGATGAAGCTATTAAAAGCCGCTGCCGCCGCATGTTGGAAAAGACTTCCGAAACGGGCGGCTACGCTTTGGGCACCGGAAACAGCGTACCCGATTATATGCCGGACGAGAAGTACTTTGCCATGCTGAGCGCGGCGTACGAATTTTAGCCTTTACACGCAACAGCCATAATAAACGTCATACATTATATAATAAAGCGGATAACATTCCAGCTCGCTTTCGGCAGGATGATTTCCGGTTGACGGTCCCGCGGAAAAGCACGGGTAGGTATGGCGACGGGAAATACCTTGTTAGGATTCTCTTGGGTATTGGCGGCTTCCATGTCTTCATGCGTCATCACGCTATGTTCTATGAGGCGAAACCGGCCGAAGGAACGTAAGTCCGCCGTAAGAGCGGTGTTTTCGGTTAAATGCCTGTTCACGGCAAACACGGTGACATTTCCTTCGTTATCACGCACGGCGGAGGCATCCACATAAGGCACCCCGGTAAAATACTTGGCATCGTATTCCGGCACGGT
>WRFT01000052.1 GCA_009776385.1 Clostridia bacterium | reverse complement strand
GCTCTACCTGCTGGCGCAAAGGTACTTTTTGCAGGGTATATCCATCGGCTCGGCGATTAAGGGATGAGCGAGCGGCGCGATAAATCGCTGGACGTGTTCAAGGGATTACTGGTAGCGGCCATGGTGTACTGCCATATCCTGCAGTTCTTCGGCGAAACGTTTTTGTTTCCCGCAGTTGTGCCGCTGCAAAACGCCATTAATCTGCTGGTGTTCCCGTCATTTGTGTTCGCGTTTGGCTGTTCGGTGTCCATTGCTTACCTTACCAAACCCTTTACGGAAGTATGGGGACGCATGCTCAAAGCGGCTCTGCGCGCTTTGGGCGCTTTTTATTTGTCGGGTATCGCCTTTCGCGTGCTGCGCGAAAACAAGCCCTTCGCCTCACGTACGGTCATGAATATTCTGCTGCTTCAGGATATTCCGGGCTGGTCGGAGTTTTTACCGGCATTCGCGCTGTACGGCCTGTTGAGCATGGCGTTGTTCGTGCCGCTGCGCCGCCTGCGTACACGTCCGATATGGGCAGCCGGAGTGGGCGCGGTATGCCTGTTGAGCTGTTTTTTGCCTTATGAACACATCCAAAGCACCTATTTGGGGCTGTTGATCGGCACAAGAAGCCATATCACCTTCCCGGTCTTGCAATACGCGCCTTACTTTGTGCTGGGCATCGCCTTCCCTTCCCGGGCAAAGAAGCAGTCATGGATTTGGGTTGCCTGCGCGGCCTTATGCACCGCGGCAGGCGCCTTGATCGCCTGGCGGCAGGGCGCGATTCCCGAACGGTTCCCGCCAAGCCTTGCCTGGGTGGCATTGCCCGCGGCGGGTACGGCGGCGCTGTTACTGCTGGCAAAAGCGTTGAGTAAAATACCGCCAATCAAGCGTGGGCGCGTGGATCCGCTTGTCCCGATAGAAGGGATGGGCCGTAACTCATTGTATTACCTGCTGGCGTCTAATCTTGTGTTATTTACCTGCGCCGGCAGAAACATACTGCCTCAGCTGAAGCGGGGCGGCGGATTATGGGGGCAGCCGATACAATCCCCCTTCGGAGCGCTGTGCTGGACCGTTGTGTTATTATTGGCTTGCGGGTTTTGCGCTTGGCTTGTCAGCTCCCGCCGACCGTCTAAAAAATAGGAGATTGGTATATGTCCATATGGAAACGGAGCCTTTATTGCCTGGTCACGTTCATCTTGGGGTTGCCTGTCGCGGGCGCCGCAAGTTTCGAACCCCTGCCGTTGCTGGATCCCGGCGCGGTGAGCGGCCGGTTTTATCAAAACCCCCACTCCGTATACGATATAGGCGACCCGTTTATCTTGCCGGCGGAGGGTCATTTCTATCTGTTCGCTACGGGCGGCACCGTTGGGTTTAATGTTTGGCGTACGAATGACCTGCGTTCTTTCGACAAGCAAAAGGCGCTGCCCAAGGTATCCTGGGCCTCGGGAGATTACTGGGCTCCGGAGGTGGTTGCCTATGACGGACGGTATGTGATGCTGTTCACCGCCCGGCGAAAGGCGGACAAAAGCCTGCGTATCGGCATCGCTTTGGCGGACACGCCGGAAGGCCCCTACACAGATCCGCTGGACGCGCCGCTGTTTGATTTGGGGTATGCCGCCATTGACGCGACGCTGCTGATGGACGGAGATATTCCGTATTTGTATTATGTGCGCGACTGTTCCGAAAATGTGGTCCGCGGGCGGCACGAAAGCCACATCTACGGGGTGCGGATGTCACCGGATCTTCTGTCCATGGAAGGGGAGCCGGTGCTGCTGACCGTACCGGACCAGGAATGGGAAATGGAACAAGGCGGCGATTACCTGTGGAACGAGGGCCCCGCCGTGCTGGTCCGCGACGGCCTGTATTACCTGTTTTACAGCGCGCATTTTTTTGCGGACAAGCGATACGGCGTAGGCGTGGCGGTATCCGAGCACCCCTTGGGGCCCTTTACCAAGCAGCAAAACAACCCGCTCCTTTGGTACATTGAAAACGAGACAAAGGTCATGGTCTCCGGCCCCGGCCATAACAGCTTCTTTATGGTTGGCGATGAGTTGTTCACCGCCTATCATACCCATACCTATCCGCTTGCGCCGTCCGGAAACCGGCAGCTGAACATCGACCGCGCGGGCTTTCATGCCGACGGAACCGCCTTCATTGACGGGCCTGCCCGCGTACCGAAGCTCTTGCCGTTTTCAATGACCGGCCTTGTCAATCATGCGCCCGAGGCTGTGGGAGAGGGAATCGCGCCTCTCGCTGACGCGGACACCTGCTCCTCCCCCGCGTCGGCTCATTACGCGTGGCGGGGAACGAATGCTTCCCTCAAGTGGGATGTACCGCGTACCGCGGACATGTTGATGCTTTGCTTTGCCGGGGGAAATACCGCGGCGGGGCAGTTGGTTATCAACGAGCGGTTTACGGTGGATGTCGGTTCCGGCGGCACGGCGGACAATATGCTTATCCTGCACTTTGCGCCGATAGCCATTGAAAGCCTGCGCATGGAGTGGGACGGCGAGGTATCTGTCGGCGAGCTGTATGTGATAGGTTCTGCAGAATAGTAAGCGTTCAACTGCCCGTGCTCTTGTAATGCCTAAGCCCGTACCGCCAAAACCCGATGGCAAAGGCGGTAAAGAACGCCGTGATGACGACGGCGTGTAAAAAGCCGGAGGCGGTCAGAAGGCCGGAAAGCATTTGCGTGGGCGTCGTGGACATGATGCCGTAGGGCAGTATAAAGTAAAAAACCACCTTGAACCCGCCCTTATACAAAATGCCGGGAATCTTGAAATTCATCTCTATCAACTGCTCTTCCAACTGCACAATGCCGTTGGCGGAGAGGACCAAAAAGGGTATGGATCGCAATATCAACTCCATGTCATACCATAAAAGCGTCATCAGCAAGACGAGCAATACATATAAAAGGCCCGTCATGAACGATATGTTAATGCCCGCGGCCGACACGCCGTAACAGACGATACCCGCGCTGAAAATCAACAGCGGGACGGAGCCGGGGTTCACATTTTCAAACGTGACGCGCAGCAGCGGGCTGACCGGCTTGGTGATATACCCGTCTAAATCGCCCCGCTTTATTTTTTCGGGAATATCGTTGACGCCGAAAAAGTAGATAAGCATGTTCAGGGCGTTAACAACCGCAAATGTCCCGACGAAGATGATCATCTGCCCCCTGTTCCAGCCACCGATGGCATCCACTTGGGAGTATATCGCCTCAAACGCCAGAAGCTGTATAATAAACATTGTCCCGTCGGCGATGAACGCGCCGAAAAAGCTCACCCGAAACATCATCATGCGGGACAGCTTCAGCTTCATTAAAAGCAATACGAACCTGACATTTCTTTTCATATGCCCACCCCGTCATACTTTTTTCTTAACCGGTTATAGGTATAATGCGCCGCCGGCATCATCATCAAGGTCCACGCCGCCAGGACGGCCAGGCCGAACAATCCCTCCCGCGCGCTTGCCTGCCCGGTCAGCAGCATGGCGGGCGTGTAAATAACATGCGTGAAGGGGATAAAACGAAGCACGGCCAGCACCGCGGACGGCAGCAGCGACAGGGGGACCATGGAGCCCGTCACAAAGGCGATGATGCTCCATTGTACATACATAAAGAAGCCGATTTCCAGAAACTTGAAGGTCGCCACGCCGATGAGGTATTGAAACGAGGCGGTAAAGGTAAGCCCCAGCGGAATCATGACAGCCGCCGGCAATATACGCGCGATATCGCGGGTAAAGGAAAGGTTGATACCCATCGCAAAGGCGCATAAGGCCGCCGCCGTGACGCTGAACAGAAGGTGGAACGCCGACATGCCCGCCGACATAAAGCTAAAGAAGCCTAATGGGTTGACGGGCGTTACCATATGCCCGGAGAAACGGCCGGATCGTATTAAATAAGACACTTCACCGCTGATATGGTGCGAAAAATCTATGGAGCGCAGAATGGAACTGATAAGGTAATACGTAAGCATCGCGTCCTGTGTAAATCCTCCCACGCTTTCCTTACCAAGGAAGATTACCCGCCACACAATCCATCCGGCTATGGCCCTGGCCGCGGCGGCGGCCATTGTCATGACCACGTCAAAACGCCAGACGATTTGCATCTTAAAACTGACGCGAAAGACCTCGGCGTACTTTTTCATGGGTTCGCCTCCCGTCCGGCGTAAATGCGTTCGACGATGACACCTATGTCTTCTTCCTCCACAAAAAGGTCGCATTGCGGGTAATCCCGCATAATTTGGTGCAAGACCGCTCCGCATAACGCCTTGGGTACGGTAAAGACGGTTTTATGCGCGTTTTGTTCTAGTACCGGGCAATTTTCCGGCAAGCGGAAGTCCGTTGCGTCCTCGAACTGCGCGGTGACTTTCTTACTGGTTTGATACGCGTCAAACAGCTTATCCGTCGGGCCGTCATACACTTTTTTTCCGCTGCCCACCAAAACGCTGCGCGGGCATAAACTGCGCACGTCCTCCATATTGTGTGATGTCAGCAGAATGGTTGTTCCGTGACGAAGGTTCATTTCCTTTAGAAACGCGCGGATATGCCTTTGTGCGGGCGCGTCCAGGCCAATGGTGGGTTCGTCTAAAAACAGCACCCTTGGGTTATGCAGCAGCGCCGTGACCAACTCCATTTTCATACGCTCGCCCAGCGATAGCGTGCGTGCCTGCGTGTTTAGATACCCGCGCGCGTCAAATAAATCTACGAATAATTCCAAATTCCGTTTATATACGTCATTTGGAATCTCATACATCTCCTTGTACAGCAAAAACGTGTCGGCGCAGGTCAAATCGAATATGAGCTGGCTTTTTTGCCCCATCACCACCGCGTATTGCTTTTTAAAGGCGTTTTCCAGCTTGTTGGGATAATACCCCAGCACGTTCACCTCGCCCGAGGTGGGGGCGATAATGCCGGTCAGCATCTTAATCAATGTGGTCTTGCCGGCGCCGTTGGGGCCTATCAGCCCGATGAACTCGCCTTCCTCTGCCGTCAAATCAAAGCCGTCGACGGCGGTTTTTTCCGTATAGACGCGTTTGAAAAGCGATTTGACGCTTCCGGCAAGCCCGGGCGCCTTTTCAAAGCGCCTGAATGTCTTGGTTAGGTTGCGTGTTTTAATAAGGCTCATGGTGTTATTCCCTTCTTTCCGTTTAAAAACATAAAAACGCCGCGGAACCAACAGCCTCAACCGAAGCTGCCGTTTCGCGGCGATAAAGACGCAAACAGGAACGGCCCCGGCCGTATCCCGCAACAGCAGTATTCACATAAGGGTTTGGTTTCTCCGGCACATAACGCTTGTAAAAGTACAACCGGTGACCCGCGTGACGTGCCGTTGATATGCTATTCTATGCCGCAGACACCTCTCCAGCGGACATCAAGTCATCTCCCTTCATAACCATCATTCGCGGTTCCGTACGGAACCTTTCCGATTATACAACGGCGCCGGGCTCGTTTCAATAGAAAAAGAAAACGATGGAACAAATTGAGAGATTTAAAGTCATATAAGTATCTTACCGTGAAAGGCCGGATGATTTATGAAAAAAGTACTCGCAGCGCTGTTAACAATGATCATGGTGCTCTGCTCGTTTTCTTTTCCCGCGGCGGCCGAGGCCGTCAAGGATGGGTTTACCCTGGTGCCGACGCTGTATGGCAGGACGGGTGTTGCCGTCAGCAGTACATTTGTCCTGACTACCCCGGATGCTATGTCTCCGGGTGAGTTAACCGCCGCACTGTCTCTGGACGGGCAGCCTGCCCCGAAAATAACGCAAACGGGTGACTGCCAATTTACGGTAACCCCCTCCGCTGCGTTATCCCATAACACGCTTTATCTGTTCAGATTGAAACGCTTCGGTAAAACCGATATCACATGGGCGTTTCAAACAGCCGTGAGGTTTCAGGTCGTCTCCGGCTTTCCGGGAGAGTATGCCACAAACGTGCCCGTGAACTGCGGGATTGAAATCACGTTTTCTGGTGAAGGCTTTTCGGATATCGCCGAGCATTTTTCAATTGCGCCTCATGTGAACGGCCGGTTTGAAACCCATAAGAACACGGCCGTTTTTGTGCCGGGAAAACTGGCTTATCAAACCTTGTACACCGTCACTTTAAAAGCCGGTGTGAAGCTTTTGGATACGGGCGAAACCCTAAACGAGGATTATGTGTTTTCCTTTGAAACGGAACCCGCGCCGGGATACGAATGGCCCGAGCGGGGCCGGACCTTCCGTTTCTTTGAAAGGTATACGGAGCTGCCGACAATAGAGCCGCCCGTTTTGGGGTTTAGAATCGATACCGTTCAAAGCTCGATATTACCTTTCCTCAGGGTCATGCCCAACCCCGTTGTCAGCGTGTACCGTTTCACGGATACCGAACAGGCCGTGGAAGCCGTGCGCAGTATGACCGGAGCGCCCACCTGGTCGCGGTATGCCCGGGAGGACTATCTTGCAGATACGCAGGACATGGCGGAAATACTGTCTTTCTCGGCTAAGGATGGTTATGATGAACGGGGTGTCCTGACACTGCCGGATACCCTTTCGCCGGGGTTTTACCTGATAGAAGCCGCAACGGAAAAGTTCCGCGATCAGATGGTTGTACAAATAAGCAATATACCGGTGCAGGTTATCTCGGCTGACAATCAAACGCTTGTCTGGGCCAATGATATTATATCGGGAGGCGCATTAGCCGGCGCCGTCGTCTATGACGGGCCGAAAGACAAGACCTATTATACCGACGAAAACGGCGTTGCCGTCATCGACCGCGCGCTGGAGGCCGATAAAAGCGAGTGGCTTGTCATTACCGCCGCGGACGGCAGAACCTGCGTATGGTTATTCACACAAAACTATTGGTACGGAAAATACGGATGGTACGGCCGTTACGACAATGAGGCGTATTGGACGGTGCTGCAACTGGACCGCACATTGTTCAAGCGTGACGATACCGTCTCCTTCTTCGGTTTCGCGCAGCCCCGCGGGCAGAAAGAGGCGCTGGACAATGTCACCGTCGTGCTGACGCAGGGATATTACTATGCCTATGACAGAGTATATGGCGCGCGTGATATTCTGCATCAACAGGTCGTACCCGTTCAAAACAGCGCGTACGCCGGTGAAATACAACTGCCCAACCTGGACACCGGCTCTTACTGCCTGTCTGTTACCGAGGGGGAGACGGTCTTGGGCAGCATCTACTTTGCCGTTCAGGATTATGTCAAACCGCCGTACAAAATGGAAGTAAACGCGGATAAGAAGGCGGTCTTCGCGGATGATACCGTCACCTTTACCGCAAAGGCCGGCTTCTTTGAGGGAACGCCGGTGTCGGATCTGGATATTTCATATCGGCTTTGGAGTTATGATTTAGTAACCTCCGGAAACGGCCGAGCGCGCAGCAATTTGGATGGAGAAATAAAGGTATCTCAAAAAATTATCCCCACCTCCAACGCGCAGGGGGAGCAGTATTTAACCTTCATGGCCGAGGCGACGCTGCCCGAAATGGGCAATACAACCCAATACGCTCATGTCCGCGCGTTTGTCAATGATATGGAGGTACAAACGCAGGCGTCGCGAAAGGGGAAGGACGCAACATTGACGGTCGACGTGCATACCATCACGCTGGACAGGCTCAACGACGGCACGGCTGAAGATTACATGGATTATCTGGATGCGCCCGTTTCCGGGAAAAACCTGGCAGCCGAGGTGTACAGGGTTTGTTATGAAAAAGTATTAATCGGCGAATACTATGACTTTATCGAAAAGAAAAACCTGCCGCGCTACAGATACGAACGCAGAGAAGAAAAGCTGCAATCGCTCGTGTTGGAAACGGATGAGAACGGCTCGGCGACGGTAGACTTTACCGTGCCCGGCAGGGACTTTGAAAGCTACTATGCCTATGTAACCTGCCTGGACGGGAACGGGCGCAGCATAACGGAACACACTTATATCGGACGCGATTACTCGGACTATTACTATTACGCCGATTCAAACGAGTATTTCCTGGACGGAGCGGAGGCGGGTTATTCCGTCGGGGACGCGATTAATTTAACGCTCAAACGCGGAACCGATACGGTAACGGACGGGAACTTCCTGTTTGTGATGATGCGGCAGGGAATTATCAGCTACCGCGCGGGCGCGAACCCGTATGCCGATGTGTTTACGCGGGAGTGCATTCCCAATGTCACCATCAACGCAGTCTACTTTAACGGATATACCTATCAATCCGGAAACTACTATATGAACGCGTATATCGGTTATAACTACGACGATAATGATTTGGTCATCACGGCTGCAACCGATAAGGAAACTTATAAACCGGGCGACACGTGCGTCATTACCATCGCGGCTGCGGATAAGGACGGAAACGCGAAGGAAGCAAACGTGAACATCAGCGTCGTGGATGAGGCGCTGTTCGCGCTGAGGGATTATCAGGTGAACACGCTTGCCTCGCTGTACCGTCATTTAAGCAACGGGCTTCGGTTTTCTGTCAGCACGCATATCACATTCGTGCCGGATTTACTCAGGGCGACAGCGGATGATTTAGTTGATGCGGAGATGGCTATGTCCACCGACGCCCCGGCAAGCGGAATGGGCAATGAAATGGGCGGCGGAGAAGATACGTATATACGGGAGATATTCAAGGATACCGCCATCTTCGGCCTTCTGCGTACAGACGCTCAGGGCATGGCGGAATATACCTTTCAACTGCCGGATAATATCACCTCTTGGCGGCTGACGGTCTCCGGTGTCAGTCAAGACCTATATGCCGGCAGCGGCACGCAAAACATTATCGTGACCAACCCCATGTTCTTAAGCTATACGCTAAACGATACTTTCCTGACAGGCGACAAACCCTTCATCGGTGTCAACGCCTACGGTACGAGCCTGACCGGCGGCGAAACGGTTCTCTTTGAGGTTTGGAATGAGGAAGCGCCCGATACGGTGTATTCCGCGAGCGGCATCGCCTTCGAGCGCGTGAACATCCCGCTGTGGGAGATGACGGCGGAGGGCGCGGGCGCGTTGGTTGTCAAGGCAACCGTCAGCAACGGCTTAAGCGACGCGGTCAGGCACCCCTATCAGGTGCTCAGTACTTACCGTCAAACCGATACCGCCGTGTATTACGATGTCACAACCGACACGGTGTTTGAAACCGGAACCGGCGGGCTGACCCAAATCACGTTTACCGACAAAGGCCGCGGACAGTTCTTGCGGCAGTTAATCGGCTTGCGGTACGGTTCTTCAGACAGGGTGGAAAAAAGGCTGGTCAGGCGCGAAGCGAACCAACTGCTCGCCCAATACTTCCCCGATTTAACCCTGTATAACGGAAAAGAGACCTTCAATCCACAGGAATACCAGCGTTACAACGGGGGCCTCGCCATACTGACCTATGCGGACAGCGATCTTGAAACCACCCTAAAGCTGATGCCGTACGTTTTAGATGAAATCAACGCGGGCACCCTAAAAAAATACCTTTACGATATGTACGAGGGCGATAATGCCGCCAACAAAATGGGCGCGCTCTACGGCCTGGCGATGCTGAAGGAACCCGTGCTGCTGGATTTGGAGGCCTATTCCCTGCAGGACACCCTTACCGTCAAGGACGCGGTGTACATCGCGTTAGGATATTGCGCCCTGGGAGAGGTACAGGCCGCGGAAACCCTATATGACAACCGGATCGCGCCGAATTTGGAGGCCGTGACGCCGTACTGGCGTGTCAACACGGGCGTGGACCAGGATGATATCCTGGAGGCGACATCGGCGGCCGCGCTTCTGGCAGCGGCGCTTCAAAAGCCGGAACGCGAAGGGCTTTACCGTTACTTAACAATAAACCACACGACGGATGTCTTAATAGACCTGGAGACGCTC
>WRFT01000051.1 GCA_009776385.1 Clostridia bacterium | reverse complement strand
CAAAGAAATAACCCTATTACCGGCTTTTGAAAGTTCTCACTTCCCCGATTTCTTCCCAGCACCCATTCTTCCTACTCCGTTTTCTGCAGCATTCTATCATTCCTTTCTAAAACTCGTAAAACGCGTTATTTCGGTACTTGCGCCTGCCGAACGGATGTGCTAGAATGCCCGCGTAAAGGCGATGACGGAGAACAAGGCCCGCATCGTGACCGGCGTCAAGAGAGAGGGGTCCCGGCTGAAAGCCCCTTCGCCCGTGTCCGCGGGAAATTCACTCCCAAGCCTTCCCGCTAAAAGCGCACAGCACCGTTAGGCGGGAACGGGTCGGCTCCGTTATCGGCATTGAGCGTATCGGCTTAAACGGCCCGTACGAAAGTTGGGTGGTACCACGCGGCTTAACGCCTCCGTCCCATACGGGCGGATTTTTTTTTGGAAAGAAGGTGCCTTATGGATATCCGGGAACTGGTTGAGAACATCCTTACAAAGGCGGAATCGGCTCTGCAGGGCGTTCATGACTCGCAGGAACTGGAAAACCTGCGCGTCCGTTTCATGGGAAAAAGCGGGGATTTTACAGCGCTGCTGCGCGCCATGGGAAGCGTCAGCCCGGAGGAGCGGCCGCGTGTGGGCCAGATGATCAACACGGCCCGCGCTGCCATCCAGTCGCGCTTTATAGAAACTGCGCGACAGTTATCATTAATCGAACGGGAACACGCGTTGGCATTGGAAACACTGGATGTGACGGAGCCTCGCCATACGCGTACCCTGGGCGGCGTGCATCCGATTACAAGGGTACTCAACGAAATTACGGAATGCTTTACCGGCATGGGATTTGAGGTGGTTGAAGGGCCGGAAGCGGAACTGGATTTATATAACTTTGAACTGTTGAACCTGCCGCGCAACCATCCGGCACGGGACGCACAGGACACGTTTTATATTGACGATAACATTGTGTTGCGGACGCATACCTCGCCCGTGCAGGCGCGCACCATGCTTCAGCGAAAGCCGCCCATACGCATCATCTGCCCGGGCCGAGTGTATCGCGCGGACGAGGCGGACGCCTCCCATTCCCCGGTCTTCCACCAAATGGAAGGCTTGGTGGTGGACGAGGATGTGTCCATGGCGGATTTACGCGGCACGCTGGACGCGTTTGCCCGCGCCCTGTACGGAGACGGTGTGGTCACGCGCTTCCGCCCGTCCTTCTTCCCCTTCACGGAACCGTCCGCCGAGGTGGACTTAACCTGCGTTACCTGCCGAGGTAAGGGCTGCAGGGTTTGCAAGGGAACAGGATGGATAGAAGTATTAGGATGCGGGATGGTAAATCCAAAAGTATTAAGCCTGTGCGGTATTGACCCGTCCGTATACAGCGGGTTTGCCTTCGGAATCGGGCTGGACCGCCTTTGTATGCAACGCTTTGGTATTCACGATGTGCGTCAGCTTTTCGAGGGAGATATGCGTCTGCTTAGCCAATTCCGATAAAACGTTTGGTTCAACCGCGCGCACAGCGCAGAGAGAGGGGAACAAAAATGAAATTACCCGTTAGTTGGATTCGGGAATATGCGGATATACCTGTAACCATCCCGGAATACCGGCAAAGGATGGTCATGTCCGGAACGGCGGTTGAGGACGTCGCGCCGCTCACTTGCATAGAGGGTGTCGTCGTGGGCATTGTGCTGACAGCGGACGCTGTGGAAGGAAGCCGGCATTTGCATTTGTGCCGGGTTGATGCGGGCGGCGGACGCACGCTTCAAATTGTCTGCGGCGCGCCGAATGTTAAACCCGGTATTCGCGTGCCCACGGCGACGGACGGCGCGAAACTGCCGGGAGACATGACCATTTCGGCAGGCCTCGTGCGCGGCATCCTGTCTGAGGGCATGTTATGCTCGGCGGCGGAGCTTCATGTGCCCGCCTATCTGTACCCTTCCTGCGGCGAGGAAGGCCTGCTGATTCTTCAAGAGGACGCGGAAGCGGGCATGGATGTGCGTCCGCTGCTGGGGTTGGAGGATACGGTAATTGATTTTGAGATATTGGCGAACCGCCCGGATTGCCTATGCGCGACGGGTATCGCCAGAGAGACGGCCGTGGTGATGGGTACGGCGTTTCAGCCGCCTGATATCACCGTACATGAAACCGGCGGCGACATTTGTGACCTGGCCAGCGTAGAAGTGATGGATGCGGATTTGTGCCCTCGATTCACAAGCCGTATCATACAAAACGTTCGCGTCGGCCCTTCCCCGATGTGGATTCGCAAACGCTTGCATGCGGCGGGCATACGCGCCATCAACAACATTGTGGATATCACCAACTATGTCATGCTGGAGACGGGGCATCCCATGCACGCCTACGATTTTAATAAGGTGCGCGGCGGTAAAATTATCGTCAGGAGAGCTTGTGAGCGTGAGGTTTTAGAAACGCTGGACGAAAAACATCATCAACTTTCGGGAGGCGAGCTGCTTATTTGTGACGCGGAAGGCCCCATCGGGCTGGCCGGTGTCATGGGCGGCCTCGAGAGTGAAATCACGGCTGATACGCATACCATTCTGTTTGAATGCGCCGCCTTTGACCGAACCTCCGTGCGGCTGACCTCGCGGGGGTTGGGCGTAAGGACAGAGTCATCCGGCCGCTTTGAACGGGGTGTGAATCCCCGCTCCTGCGCGGACGCGTTAAACCGGGCCTGTCATCTTATCAACTTGCTGGACGCGGGCAATGTGGTTTCGGGCATGATTGATAGCAATCCAAATCCCGAGCCGCCCGCGGTTATAACGGCGAGTGTTCAAAAAATTATCAGGCGCACGGGCGCCGATATACCTAGCGATTCGGTCGTGCAGCTTTTAAGTTCGCTCAGCTTTCAAGTATCGGCGGAAGGCGACACGATAAAGGTGATACCGCCGCCCTTCCGAATGGACATCGACGGGGAAGCGGATTTGGCCGAAGAGGTGTTGAGGCTTTTTGGGTATGATGCCATTCCCTCGGCTATCCCGCGCGGCTTGATTACGCGCGGCGGCCTTAGCCGCCGTATGAAAATAACCAACACCACGGCCGGTGTGCTCGCGGCGCTGGGATACTTTGAGATGATGAACTCCTCTTTTCAATCTATTCGCACCATTGAAAAACTGTGCTTGGGAAAGGATGACCCGCGTACACAGCCTTTAGCCATACGCAACCCGCTTGGCGAGGATACCGGATTCATGCGTTCCTCCCTGCTGCCCGATATGCTGCGGTCGTTGGCTTTGAATATGAACCGCCAAACGGAAGCGGCGCAGTTATATGAGATAGCCTCAACCTTTGACGGCGTAATAAGAACGGAAGAGGGCTTGCCGCGGGAACGCTCGGTGCTTTGTATGGGACGATATGGCGCAGAGAGCGACTTTTATCAGCTCAGAACCGATTGCGAAATGCTGCTGACGCGGTTCGGCATACCCTTTGCCATTGTATCGGGCGCGGACACATACTATCATCCCGGCAGGTCATGCAGGCTGATGACGGAAGGCCGTATCCTTTGCTCTTTGGGTGAAATACATCCGGACATACGGGATGCCTTTGAGTTAAGAACACGCGCGTATGCCGCGGAGTTTGATTTTGAAGCGCTGGCTCTTCTATACAAACCCATGGGACACGCGGCGCCGTTGCCGCGCTTCCCTGCCGTCACGCGCGATTTGGCCGTCGTTATGGATGAACAAACCCCATTGGGCCCTGTATTGGAAGCCATGCGGGAAGCGGGCGGCGCTTTAATGGAATCCTGTGACCTGTTTGATGTATACCGGGGCGCGCAGCTGCTGACGGGCAAGAAATCCGTCGCCTTCTCCATTTACCTGCGCGCGGAAGACAGAACCTTGACGGACGCAGAAACGCAGACAGTTATGGACAATTTAACGGCCTTATTGCAATCGCAGTACGGGGCGGTCATTCGCGCATAAAACAAAATATCCGGTGTCATAAACGATTATTCCAGTACTTTTCCGGGATTGAGTATGCCGTTTGGGTCAAATGCCGCCTTGATACCGCGCATCAACGCCATTTGCTTGGGATCCGCGGAAGCGCGCAGATAAGCCGCCTTGGCATGCCCGATGCCGTGCTCGCCGGACACCTGGCCGCCTAAGAGACGGGCTTCCTCATAAAGCGCGTCCATCACCGCGCTTCGGCGCCTTTCCCACTCATCATCCGGTAAATCATCCTTGCAGGCGTAAACATGCAGGTTTCCATCACCGGCATGCCCGAAAGAACGAATGCGTAAGCCGTATTCCCGTCCGATTCGCGCGCTTTTTTCGATGAGAGACGCGATTCGGTTGCGCGGAACCACCACATCACATTCGTCCATGGAAGGTGTACTGCCGTTGATTGCCTCCAAAAACGCTCCGCGCGCATCCCATACGGAGGCTTTCCGTTCCTCGGTATCCGCCAATAACACATCTAAGGCACCCAAAGACAACAACAACTCCGTTAGGTTCGCAAGGGATTGATCCAATGCTTCCCGGGAGGGGCCGTCCAGACGCACTAGTAAGAAGGCATCGGCGTTCTTGTTGGGGAACGGCTTGCCTAAATATGTTTCGGCATCTTCGATGACGCCTTTTTCCATGCATTCAACACAGGTTAATTCACCGCGTTTGAGAATGAACGGCACCGCCTGTACACTGGTTTGCAAGTCGGGAAACGGCACCAATATGGAGACGTTTTCCGCGGGGCAGGGAATCAAGCGCACGGTTAGCCGCGTTAAAACACCTAAGGTGCCCTCCGAGCCAATCAACAAATGAATCAGGCTGTACCCGCTGGCGTTTTTGGCAATCTTTCCTCCCAGCGTCAGAATGCTTCCGTCGGCCAGCACGAGTTCCGCGCCCAACACATAATCGCGGGTGACACCATAGCGCACGGCACGCATTCCGCCCGCGTTGGTCATCACATTTCCACCGATGGTCGCGCTTTTTTCGCCCGGATCCGGCGGATAAAAGAGCCCCGTTCCTTCCAAGATATCCGGAATCTCCATTAACAATACACCGGGTTCGAGGGTCAAGGTCATGTTATCGGTATCTACATCGAATATTTTTTTCATGCGTTCGGTGGAAAGGACCACGCCGCCGTATATGGCGACACAGCCTCCGCACAGCCCTGTTCCCGCGCCCCGGGGCGTTACGGCAATACCATGCGTGTCACAATAACGCAAGACCCGTGAAACCTCATCCGTCGTTTCACATAGCAGGACAGCGTCCGGCGGAAAACGGCCGTACTCGGTCATTTCGTCATGGCTGTAATCATCCATCATCGGGCCGCTTGTCAGCACACGGCCGGGCAATATGCATTCAAAGGCGGCCAAGTCGCCGGCGTCCGGTTTATGATAGCCTATCATTGGCGCGACCCCTTTCTAATGAGGTTTATCAATTCCGGTAAGATGGCATACAAATCGCCCACGAGGCCGATATGCGCGGTTTTAAAGATTGGCGCGTCGGGATCCCGGTTAATGGCGATAATCCGCTCGCTGCTGTCCATGGATGCGGTGAATTGAATGGCGCCGCTGATACCGCAGGCAATTAATAGCCGGGGCTTAACCGTACGTCCTGATAACCCGATTTGCTTTAAATTGGACTCCCAACCCATTTCTACCAACGGACGAGAGACGGCGTGTTGACCGCCGAGCAAAGCCGCGAGTTCCCGTATCATGTCCAGGTCGCTCTTTTTTTGCAGGCCGCGTCCGGCAGCCACCAAGACCTGCGCGTCACATATGGAAGCGGCTTGCGGTATGGGTTGGGTATGCCCGTGCAGAATGGGAGACCGCAGCGCCTTAGGCGGAATGCGGCGGTTTAAAATAACGCCGCGCGGCGCTTCCATACGCGCCGGAGCATCCATTACCTTGTAGCGTACGGTGGCAAACTGAGGACGCGTGAAGGGCGTAACGATTTGTGCCATGATGTTGCCGCCAAACGCGGGCCGGATTTGAATGAGACTGCCGTCTTGGCGTACTTGCAAGGAAGTACAGTCGGCGGTCAGCCCCGTGGCAAAACGCGTCGCCAGCCTCGGCGCCAAGGAGCGGCCAAGCGCCGTCGCGCCGATGAGCGCGACGGAAGGCTTCATCGCCCGAACACAGTCTTCCGCGCAGGCACAGAACGCATCCGCGCGAAAGAATGAGAAAGCCGGGTCGTCATAGACATAAACCGTGTCGGCGCCGTAAGCACGCAGTGTTTCCGCGCAATCGCCGACATCCTGCCCGATGACAGCGGCGTTGACAGGTTCTGCCCCCTGCCTTAAGGCCAGCGCCTTTCCAAGCAGTTCCAATGAAACCGGATGCAACCTGCCGCCGAGTGTTTCCGCGACAACCAGCAAGCCTTTCCACTGTGTTTTATCTATATCATCCCGCATCGTTTCAAGACGGATGATTGCCTTTTCGGGACAGGCTTCCACGCAAGCGCCACAAGCCCTGCAGCCCGCGTTAACGGACGCTATGCCGTCTTGAATAGCTATAGCCTGAAAGGGGCAGCGCGGCAGGCATTCCCCGCAGCCTAAGCATTTTCGGTCCACTATCTGATAAAGCGCCATGCTGCCCTATCCCTCCATGAGGAATTTTTGTTTCTTCAGCCAATCGTACAGGCGGTCGGCGGCGTCGTCTTCCCAAAGCTCATGCTCCGCGTTACTTTCCGGTGAAAAGATGCGTTCCACACGTGTAGCGCTTCCGTCAAGCCCGTAATGCGCCTCATTTTTATCGGGGAAATCATCCGGCCCCCATATGGGTATTGGTTTGGCGCAGACTTCCCGCTCACGCGCGATGGATGGCAGCCGCGGGGTATACAGGTTTTGTTCTACGGTAATCAAACAGGGAAAAGGCAGAAACACCGTTTCCATTGTTTCTTGTAACTGCTGCTCCACCCATATGCCATGTTCCTGCGCCGTTAGCTTCACGACCCACGCGGCATGCGGCAGATTCATATGCTCGGCGATGGACGGCCCCACCTGCGCGGTGTCGCCGTCCGTGGTTTGCTTGCCGCACAATATCAGGTCAAAGTCACCCGCTCTTTGGATGGCCTGCGCCAATGTGTAACTTGTCGCCAGCACATCCGCGCCCGCAAGCCTTCTGTCTGAGCACAGGAAGCCTGCGTCCGCACCCATCCGAAAAGCCTCGCATATAACGGCTTCCGCCTGCGGCGGTCCCATGGAACCGACCGTAACCGATCCCCCGTGTTCCTCGCGCAGCCTCAGCGCCGCTTCTAACGCGTAAAGATCGTAAGGATTCATTTTAGCGGCCGTGCCGCCGCGCAAAAGGACGCCTGTTTCTTCATCAATCGCAAGCGTACTCACGGCAGGGACTTGTTTGATGCATACGAAAATTTTCAAAAGCCCGTTCCCCTATGCAACAGGGCATGTTTATTGTTAGGCATGTTCTTGGGCATGGCTCCTGTCTTTAATAATGGCGGCAATGATATCCATCGCCTCGTCCAGAAGCGCTTCCGTGTGGGTGGCCATGTAACTTGTGCGAAGCAGGCATTCGTTCGCCGGCGTCGCTGGCGGCAGCACGGGATTGACGTAGACGCCCGCGTCGAAAATCGCCTTGGCGCAGACGAGGGTGTTTTCAAACTCATACGTGTACAGGGGAATAATAGGCGTTTCCGATTGAATGGCGCGGATGCCGCGTTTTTGAAAGCCTTCGCGTGCGTAACGTGAAATGTCTGCCAGACGCGATACAATTTCCGGATGATCTTGTAAATAACGCAGCGCCTCCAGCGCAACGGCACAGCTGACAGGGGTGATGGAGGCAGAGAATATGAACGGCCTTGAGTTGTGGCGCACATAATCGATGACATACTCCTCCCCCGCCATATAGCCGCCGAGGCTGGCCAGGGATTTGCTGAACGTGCCCATGTAGATGTCTACCTCATTTTCCAGCCCGAAATGGCTGGCCGTTCCGCGCCCGCCTTCGCCCAATACGCCCAGGCCATGCGCGTCATCTACCATGACGCGCGCGCCGTAAGCCTTGGCCAGACGTACGATTTCGGGGAGATTGGCGATATCGCCGCTCATGCTGTATACGCCGTCCACAACAATCAGTTTGCCGGCGTCCTCCGGAATTTTAACGAGCGTCTTTTCTAAATCGGCCATGTCATTATGCAAAAAGCGAACCATTGTACCATAGCTTAACTTACAGGCGTCATAAATGCTGGCATGGTTTTCCCTATCGCATATGACATAGTCCTTACGCCCTACCAACGCGCTGATAATGCCCAAATTCGATTGGAAACCGGTAGAAAAGGTGAGGGCTGCCTGTTTGCGAAGGAATACGGCGAGCGCTTCCTCCAGTTCCAGATGCATTTGAAGCGTACCGTTTAAAAAACGCGACCCGGAACAGCCGGTTCCGTACCGTTCAAGAGCCGCCGCGCCGGCGCTGACCACTTGAGGATGCGTCGTGAGCCCCAGGTAGTTATTCGACCCCAGCATGATGCGGCGCTTGCCCTCCATCATGACTTCCGTATCCTGACGGGATTCGAGCGCGTGAAAATAGGGATAGATGCCTTTTTCCTTACTGTCGCGGGCCAATGTGTATTTTTCACATTTTAAAAACAAATCCATACATACGCCTCCTGAAATTGATATACTTTGCTTTCGCGGGATTATAACGCGTTTTGTATGCTTTTTGCCAGGTCTCCGACCGTTTGGATATCCTCACTCATTTCAACCGATATATTCAGCTGTTCTTCGATGCGCACGACCAGTTCCACAATGTCCAATGAATCGAGCGTTAAATCCGCAAAAGTAGTTTTTTCCGTGATATTCAGCGCCGGATTATCCTTATACTCCCTAAGTATTCCGATGATCTTTTCTAACATGCCAGATACTTCCTTTACGTTTTAATGATCGATGGGGTTGCCCCCATATGCCATTCTTTTTGTATACGCCGACCTGCGGAGCCGCGTTGGCTTGGGATGAAACCAAAACGCGGCCGGTTTCGCTTGATTCGGCTGCACTTCATTCAGCTGTTCGGCGGTGCTGCGGAAGAACTCGCTTAATTTGCGCGTGGTAGAAAGCAGTATCTCCTTTTCGCCGTCCTGCAGCTGCCCGCTGATATTGCGAACCATTTTCTCATGAAAGAGATGATGTATTTTTTCAATTTTCCTGCCGACATCCGTCAGGCTGATGATGGTTCTGCGCGCGTCACTTTCGCAGGGTTGTTTTTTGACGAAGCCCTTTTTTTCCATTTTTTTTACCGCTACGGTCGCGGTAGGCATGGCGATATTTAAAAGCCGGGCGATGCGGCTTACGGAGGACTCCTTTCGCTCTTGCCGGCCGATGGTATCAATCATATGCGCTTCCGTTAACGTAACCGGAACGTTTAAAAGCTGCTGCAGCGAGGCTTCCTCGCATTTGAGGATGTAATAAAAAGTGTCTATTAAGGCGAGGTTGAGACCCTTTTCAAACTCATTCACGAGCATGCACCTCCCGCCTAACGATTAGTTATGCTAACTAATATATCAGATGATATCACATCCCCTGTCGGTTGTCCAGAGGGGGAGTGGGAAGGGTAAATTTTATGTAATTCGTCTAAATGAAGATAAGTATGGTTAATACGCAAACAACCCCTTGCAATGCAAGGGGTTGTAACCCATGTTCTGTGTCTGGTGGAGGTGAGGGGAGTCGAATTTGTCTTATGTGCTAAATTTGAGTAAAACCAAAGAAAGCGGAATGCAAGAAAACCTTTATAAATCAACACTTTTTCTTTTCTACGTGAAATTGAATGAAATAAAATGATGTACAAACTGTAGGCAAAACTGTATAAAAACTGTAGGCAAAACTGTAGGCAAAAAGCGAACGATTGTTCTTCACCGAACGGTTTGGCAAACCTTGTAATTAATACCGCCAATGGTCATATTGTTAAAACTTTAACTATTTAACCATGAGAAGGTTTTACTCACGTATTTCTATACATTCATTTTAAGCCTATTTTAAGGCATTGTTTCCATGGGTATGGTATGTATAGGGCAAGACTATAAAACGTCTCTATATGCCTTCTATTCGCGTCTAT
>WRFT01000050.1 GCA_009776385.1 Clostridia bacterium | reverse complement strand
GGGCCTTTTGGAAGCCATTAGGAAAAACAGAGGTGAAAAAGCATGAAGTTGACGCTGAAAGGGTTATCGGACGGCGCGTTTGCGCGGGCCGGCTGGGTTGTTCCGTCATACGATATTCAAGCCATGCGGCAAAAAACATGGTCTTCACCCGATTGGTTGCATTTCGGTGCGGGGAACCTTCTGCGGGCCTTTCCCGCGGCGGCTCTGTGCGATATGTTGTCGGCGGGCTGCGCGGACAAGGGCCTCATCGTCGCGGAGAGCCATGACGGCCAAATAATCGACGCGGTCTTTCATCCCTGTGAGGAGTTAAGCCTGCTGGTAACGTTCCTGTCGGGCGGCGGCATCTCAAAGCGTATTATCGCCTCCGTCGCGGCATCCTTGCGCGCGGAACCGGAACACGCCGATTGGCCGCAATTGGTTCGCTGCTTCATGTCGCCCGGTCTGCGGCTGGTATCGCTGACCATTACGGAAAAAGGTTACGACGCTTCCGATGTGTCCTTCGATGCACCGGTAAACGCAATGAGCCGCCTGGCCAAACTCCTATACGAGCGGTATCGGCGCTGCGCCGCGCCGTTGGCACTGGTAAGCATGGATAATCTGACCGATAACGGAGATAAACTAAAGGAATCCGTGACAAGCATCGCGGAGCGCTGGGTGCGCGATGGCAAGGCGGATATCGGTTTTTTGGCTTACCTGACGCATCCGGAAACTCTTTCCTATCCGCTGACCATGATTGATAAAATCACGCCCGCGCCGGATGAAACGGTATCGGGTAATTTGGCGGCATTGGGTTTTGAGGACATGGGCATTATCCGCACCCGAATGGGAACGGTAACGGCGCCTTTCGTTAACGCGGAAGAAACGGGCTATCTGGTAATAGAGGATAACTTTCCCAACGGCAGGCCCGCTTTTGAAAAAGCCGGTTTCTTTATGACGGACAGAGAAACCGTGCGTTTAGCGGAAAAAATGAAAGTCGGCGCGTGTTTAAACCCTATCCACACCGCTCTGGCTCTGTTCGGATGCCTGCTCGGGTATGACAGAATTCACGCGGAGATGGCCGATGCGGATCTACGCGCCTTTGTGACCCAAATGGCTTTTAATGAGATGCTGCCGGCCGTGACGCCGCCTTCCATACTCAATCCCGCCGCGTTTCTAGATGAGGTGTTAAACAAACGGCTTCCCAACCCGTATATACCCGATTCGCCCCGGCGCATCGCGACGGACACATCGCAAAAAATCCCCGCCCGTTTCGGCGGAACGCTTAAAGCCTATCAGTCACAGGAACGTTTAGATGCCGGCACACTGCGGTGTATCCCTGTCGTATTGGCCGGATGGTTGCGGTATCTGTCCGGGCTTCGGGATGATTTAACGCCCTTTGAACTGAGCCCGGATCCCATGGCGGATTGGTTGTCGTCAAGGGCATCCGCTGGCGACTATAGGGGTATTTTAATGAATGAGCGCCTCTTTGGGGTCCACCTGGAAGAGATGGGGCTCATGGATATCATCATGGAAAACTTGCGTAAAATGAGCGCCGCAGGCGGTGTGCGGCGCGCGATACGCGAAGCGCTTACGGCATCCGATTAGGGCGCGGGCTCGATATCCGGCGCGGACGCGGATCCGCTTGAAAACATCTTGCGCTGCGCTACGACCAGCCCGTAATAGATACCCTTCATTCTCATTAACTCATAATGCGTTCCGGATTCCGCGATACCGCCCTTATCCAGCACGATAATGCGGTTGGCGCGGCGGAGTGTGGATAGGCGGTGAGCGATGGCAATGGTCATTCGTCCCTTCGTCAGCCGCATCAAACCTTCTTGTACGGCGGACTCCGTTTCCGCGTCTAAAGAGCTGGTGGCCTCATCCAGTATCATAATGGACGGGTTTTTGATGACAGCCCTGGCGATGGCCAGCCGCTGGCGTTCGCCTCCGGACAGCGAGTATCCGCTTTCGCCGATCATCGTCTGGTATCCGTCGGCAGTCTGCATAATAAAATCATGGGCGTTGGCCGCCTTGCACGCCGCGATTACCTCTTGAACATCGGCGCCCGGTTTGGCGTAGGCAATGTTATCGTAAATGGTGCCGACAAATAAAAACGTGTCCTGAAAAACGACGCCCATCTGTTCGTGTAAATGCTTGAGGGACATATCGCGGATATCCGTGTCTCCGATGCGAATGGCGCCCAAGCCCGGGTCATACAGGCGCATGGCCAGGTTGATCATCGTGGACTTTCCCACACCGGAACGGCCGACGATGCCAATCATTTCGCCCGGTTCTATCCGGATGGAGACATCCTTTAAAACTGGTTCATAGGATTTGTAGCCGAAGGATACATTCTCAAACGTCAACGCGCCCGTCAGCGGTACATCTCTCGGGTGGTCTATTTCGCGAATATCAGGCTTTTCATCGACAATTTCAAATACCTTCACCAGGCCGGTCAGCGTATCGGCCAGCCTGCGGGGAAAGGATACAAGCCATCGCAGCGGGTTATAGATATAACCGATATACATCACAAACTGCACCAGCACACCCAAACTCATGTCTCCCGCGAGGATGGCGCGTCCGCCGAAGTAAAGCGCAAGAAACTCGCCGATACCTGTGATGAATGTCAGGCTCGGGAACAGGGTAGCCCACATGCGCTCATTAGCCGAGGATACTTCCGCCAGCTCCCGCGAGACACGCGCGAACTTTTTAATTTCCTGCTCCTCATTGCCGAAGGATTTTACCGTACGAATGCCCCGGATGATGTCATGCAAAATAGAGTTTGCCCGTGACCCCTTTCGCCACTGACGTTCGTAACGGATGTATATCAGCCGCCAGAAACGCGACAGCACCATCATAACAAGCGGTATGGGTAAAAATACCAAAAGCGTTAAGCGCCAGTCGGTAAAGAACAGTATCACCAAAACCACCAGGAAAGTCAGAAGCATCTCAACACCGAAACGGCCGTCATTAATTAAAAAATCTTTAACCGTCGCGGTATCTTCCATCACGCGCCGTATCAAGTCCCCCGGCGTCCGTTTGGCCAGCGCGTTCATGGACATGCGCTGCATCTTCCCGTAAGCCACGTTACGCAGGTTGTCGGTGTACAGCATACCCGCCCTGTTATACATGCGGGAACAGAAGATGAATAAGATTTCGCCGACCACGCGTACCAGAAGCATCGCGCCCGCAAGCGTCAATATATTACTAAACGTTCCCTGCATGGGCGTCAAGTAATCGTCTATCAAGATGCGGTTGAAAATCGGCACCAGCAAGTAAAGCAGCGAGGAAAAAACGAGTATCAACTCTGCCGTGATCAATGGCCGTCTAAAAGGGCGCAGCATCGATGCGGCCCTTCTGATAACGGTCATCTTGTTATAGCAAAACAGGCATATGGACAGGCCTTCCATCAAAGGACGCCCGCATTGCGGGCATATGCTAACCTCCGGTTCATCCGGAAAAGCCGCATGGCCGGTTTGCCGGTAGTAGTTAACCAGCTTGCAAAACTCGCCCGCCTGCTTAAACGCGGACATGGTGAAACGGCATATCACCCGTTCGCCCGCGTCCTCCATCTTAAAAAAAACCAGCCCGCAGCCGACGCCGCCTAAAACCAACGCTTCCTTTACTTGACAAGCGTTTAGTTCATAGAGCGTCTCGCCCTCGCGCGATACGGTCATCAAGCCGCGTTCATCTAGGCGAACGCGTCCGGACGCGGGCCGCATATCCATATCTAAATCGTGGATGAAATCAAAAGCTTTCAGTCGGATCTCCCGCTTTCATGATTAAAACATATAGGGTTCCAGGCGGCTCATGCTCTTTTTATCCAGCGCCTGTATGTTTTCGATAATGTACCGGTTGCCGTCCACATCAAAGATGAGCAAGCGGCTGCCGTCTATCATGCGAATGTTGCGGTTCACGTCGTTTATCGCGCAGCTTTTTTCGTAGGTGGTTCCGGCGCCCGTCAAGATAAGCTCCATGTATACATAACCCATCTTGTCCTTGACGGACTTGACGGACTGCACGCTCGGGCAAAAATACCGTTTCGCGAGATCCTCCCTCACTACGTCCCGCTGCGTATGGGAAAGGTCGCCTATGTCGCGGATGATGCCTATTTCCTTGTTTTCGTCATCCGCCACGGAAATATAACTGTCCGGCTTGCCGATAGGCAGGGCGCGCCGAAACGATACGCGCGGAAAAGTCTTACCCTTATACCGCAAACCCGTAAAACCGCCGTCCGTCTTGTAAAAATCCGTTTCCCGCGTGTCAAGCAGTCCGATATCGGTATTCTGCTCCGGTTCGGTTGTTTGTTTTTCAAGTACCGATGGATGGGTCATCGTTATCCCCCCTGAAAAGATACCCGTCAGGCATCCGATTCGCTGATGACATTTAAGGCTTCCGTCTGCATGCCGTACAGCTTGTGGTATTCTCCCTTGAGCGCAATCAGCTCCGCGTGTGTGCCCGCCTCCAAAACGCGCCCTTCATGGATGACGGCAAGGCTGTCCGCGTCGCGGAGCGTGGATAGCCTGTGCGCGATAGACAGCGTGGTACGGCCCTTTTGCAGGCGCGAGAGGGATGCTTGAATCTCCGCCTCCGTCTGTGTGTCCATCGCCGCGGTCGCCTCATCCAAAATCAGGATGCGCGGGTTTTGTAAAATGGCTCGCGCGATGGACAGCCTCTGTTTTTCGCCGCCCGACAAGTCCTGGCCGCCTGCGCCCACGCGTGTCTCGTAGGCGTCCGGTAAACGCATGATAAAATCATGCGCGGACGCCGCCTTAGCGGCCCGTATGACTTCCTCGATAGACGCGCCCGGGCGCGCGTAACGGATATTATCGGCTATCGTACCGATAAATAAGTATATCTCCTGGGATACAATACCGATATTGGCGCGCAGCAATGCCAAGGGCAGGCGCTTGATGGGTACGCCGTCGATGCGTATCTCGCCTTCCGTCACATCGTACAGGCGGGCAATTAAGTTGGCCAGCGTCGATTTACCCGCGCCCGTTTTACCCACGATGCCTAAAAGCGTGCCCGCCTTTACCTGTAAATCGAGCCCCTTAAGCACAGGCACGGCGGGTTCATACTCAAACCATACGCCCGACAGTTGAATGTCGCCGCGCAGATGCTCCGGCGTAATGGGGTCGTCCGGCTCTTGTACATCCGGCTTAGCGTCTATTATCTCAAACACCCTCTGTGCCGAGTCCACGCAGCGCGCCCACCAGTTGGAAACCCATGACATAAACTCCAAAGGGCCGTACAGCATGTTCAGAAAGGCAATAAAAGTCATCAGCGTACCTATGGTAATCCGGTCTTCCAGCACCATTCTGCCACCCAGCGCGGTAATGACCACCTGCCCTGTAAACATAAACAGATAGATAAGCGGAAATGCCGTGAAAGCCGTGTTTTCAACGCCGATGTCCATATCGGTTTGTTTGCGGCTGATGCCGGAAAAGCGGTTGGATTCCTCTTCCTCGCGCGCGAAGGCCTTAATAACGCGCTGCCCGTTGACCGAATCGCTGACCATGGAGTTTAACTGCGACCCATAGACCCAGTTTTTATGGTGAAACCGCCTAAAGACACTCCATAACACGCGGAATAAAACGAGTGATATCGGAATGATAATAAGGCATATGACAGCCAGCTCCGTGTTCATCAGGCACATGATCGTGATAATGCCCGTAAACGTAAAGATGTTGACGATGACAAAAGGCAAGCCGTCCACAAAAAACCAATAGATGTTCGTCGCGTCGCGCGTCACGCGGTTCATCAAAGAACCCGTGCGTTTGGAAGCGTAAAAATTGACGGACAGGCGTTGCATCGCCTCGAATATCTTCAATTTAAGGTCATAAATGATCCACGGAACGGTCTTGGCCAGTACATATTGGTACACGACATTCATGCCCGTGGTGACGCCGCGCGCCAGGATGATTAAAGCCACAAACGCGCCGACCATGCCGTAGTACCCGCCGCCGGGGGTCAGCACCTCGTCAAAAAACAGCTTGGAGCTGATGTACGGGGCCAAGATGGACACGGCGGTGCTTAAAAACATGACCGCCAGTATGGAAAAAACCTGCTTGCGGTAGTTAGCAAAAAACGTCATCAGCCGCCGTGTAATCGACTTGCTGTCCAGGCACCGCGGGCATACCTTCCGCTCCGGTTCCGGAAAACGCATGCCGCATTTCAGGCAAAAAACATGCTCATCCGTAAAGACTTCGCGCAGCGGGTCAATGCCTTGGCGCAGGTTATTTATCACCTTAATGAGCCGCTCGGCGAAAGGAAGGCAACCTATGGAAAACACAAGCAGCACAAGCGCCTCCCCGTCCGCCTCTCCCCATAAACGGGCGGTGGTCAAAAGCCGTTCGCATTTTAGTTCGCCGAGTGCGTTTAAAGGATGTGTTACCAGCTTGTGAGCCGCGAAGGCGGATACAATGCGCCGCGCGCCCTGCATCCTGACGACCTGTTCCTCACCGTACAGGATATAAAGCGTGTCGGAATCAACCGCGACGTACGCGTCCGCATGATTGCCTTCGGGCGTCATATCCGTATGGATGGCATAGACAAGCCCGGAAACAGTCACGTTTGCGGCTTGAAAAGCGGGCGCCATATAGCGAGGCAAGAAAGTCTTTGCTGTCTCTTTCATCATTTACATTTCATCACATGAAAAACCAATTAAAAGCGGTGAGTTTTAACTCGCCGCGGTAATAAGCAACTATAGAACGTCCCCCCGGGCCCGGCCGGCTCCCCCTTCCGCCCAAAACCCACGTTCCGCGAGGAAGAATAGCACCGCGCGGCGGGCTTGTCAAGCGTTTATTTCACGGCTTCTGTCCGGATGACCGTCTGCCGTCTGTATATGCGTCATATACCTGCGGGGCAACATATAGTTTTTTTTACATGAAAGGTACGCAGGTGTACAGTATGCTTATGGTGTTGACATTTAGGAGAGGTGTAAAATGAATCAGCTAGCTGTCTTTTTTATTAGCCGATAAGTACAACCTTCACAAGTAGGAAGGTTGTCTATCCTTATTAACCAAATAGGAGCAGTAAAATGACCGTTGATGTGAATCAGTTGTTCGATATGTTAAGTTGGGATAGCAATGAAGATACCCAGCTAGAAGGTTTGGAAGAAGCCGCCAAAGTAAAATATCTCTCGATTTTTATCCGGCCATCTGAAGGCAAAGGCCTTTGGGAGAACTGTGCAAAAGCTCTCGCGGGAAAAACTGATGAAGAATTGGAACCTTATCTTATATCTCTGTTTGAGTGGCTCGCAGATGGAAACTGGCCGGGTTTTATAATCATCTATGAAAGGCTAATAAAAATTCCAGCCAAGAAAATTCTTAACGCTTATCAATTTTCCATAAAAAGGGCACGAGAAATGCCGGAAGTTGACTCAAAGAGATGGTTGACCTATCTTGCGGGTTTAATAACGAATCAGGAATTACTTGAGCTTCTTCCACTCGACCAGCAAAAATTGATGAAAAAGTATTATAAGAGGTGGTGGAAGTCTCAGGAAGAATGATAGTCAGGCGTTCGAAAAGCAGCTGTGGCAATGAACCTGGAAACTTCCCATAATACCTAGCCGCCCATATAGGATTATTGTGGTTTCTCACGCCTCCCCATGGTCGCCCCTGGCGTAACCCGCCGACAAAAGAGCGTTAAGCGGCAGCGTTTCGCTGTGCTTCTTTCCCGCGCGCAGATACGAAAAGCTTTCCGTTTCAAGGGCCGTGACCGTCAGGTTCATCTGCGTCACAGCGCCGTCCCCGTCCATCAGCAGGACGCGTATTTTTTTCTTATTTTCCAGGGAATAACGTAAGAAACGTTCCATATCAGGGCGGCCCCACGCGGTAAATCCGGTGCCTGTCCCGGTTGTAAACAAGCGCGTAAGCCCGCTCCAGGGCGCGCTCGTCAACGTCGAACTCTGCCCTTTCATAGGGGCTGACATATATATAACGGATATCGTATTTTGAAAGCATATCCTTGTGGCTCTCCGGGTCTTCGTAGAAGCGGCGCACATCCGCGCGCCGTTCGCCCGTGTTTAAACCGTGAAAGTACAGCCAGCTGTCGGAGGAAACGGGCACGGTTCGCCCGCCGAGCACCATCACGGGGTTTAAATGCTGTGTTCCGGTTAAAAAGGTATCCTGCGGCGCCGTCTGTTCCCGCGCGTAAGCTGCGACGGCGACGGCGCCCGAATCAAAGGCGGTATAGTCGCTGACTGCCTCTCTCCAAACGGTTAACGCGGCGGATGTAAACAGCAATGCCGCCGCCGCCGCGGCCAGCAGATACCGGCCACGGAAGCGTTTAAGGGCACGCCATAGCTTGCGCGCGTAATCGGCCGCCACCAAAATACAAAGCATATACCACACATAGAACAGCTTGTAATTATCGTAGGCGTTCGGCTGAAATCGCACCAGTTCCGCCGCGATAAAGATGCAAAACGCGCCGCTTAACAGCTTTCGGTAACGCGCGTTGCGTTCGGTAAGCGCCATGAGTATGAAAAGGAGAGGCAGCCCGATGTTTTTAAAATAGAACCAAAAATAACTGTCGATCAAACCGCTGCCCGTGTTATTCACCCAATTAAAGTGAAACGTGATAAACCGGTCCGTCGCGGAAGATTGTTTAAAGGTCCACCCGACAAGCTGCGGGGCGGCCAACAGGACGGCTGCGGCGCCGTACAAAAGGAAAGGTTTTAGTGTTTGGATCAGCGTATCTTTTTTGTGGAAGGCTTCATAAAGCATAAACCCTGCCGAAAACAGCCCGAGCGCCAGAAATGAATGGGTATGCACCATCGGCAGCGCGCCGGCCCACAGGCCTAAAAGCAGCATCCTGCGCGGCGTCTTATTTCCCGTGGTTAAAAGGTACAGGCAGGGGATCAGCTGGGTGTATCCGGCCAGCAGCGTTCTCTGCGGGATGAGTAAATCGCATATCAGGTTGCTCCAGCGCAGGTTGTTGGGAACCGGTTGGTTGGTCGGCGTCTTATAAAAGCCGTTCAGCACTTCATGTAGGCGTTCCGGGATGTTGGCGGCTGGCGCCAGATCGAAGGTGTATAAAAACCCCAGCCCCCCGTTTAAAAAGATCAGTAAAAACGCCAGTACGGCGGCCTTACGGCTGCCCGTAAAGCTTTCCGCCAGGGCGTAAACGCCAAAGTATAAAAGCAGCATCATCATGACGCCAGGAACAATTAACGCGGCTTGCAGGCTGAACCCGCCCAAATAAAGGGAGGCGGAAAGCGCGTCCATCAAAAAGGGATAACATAGCAGCTCCCCCTTCATCATGGGATACTGAGGCGGAAAGGGCGCGCCTATAAAACCCGTCACAAACCCCGCGTGCATAGGTAAATCACCGTAGGTGCTTTGTCCCACATGCAAGCTGCCGTCCATGGCTTCCCTGAAGGTATGCGTGTATTGCATGTAATAGGATAACGCGCCAAACACGATAAGCAGAGCCATCGGCGTGAAATAAGGCTGGAGCCCGCCTGGCGGCCATCCGCGCGGTCGGGCTCGGTTTCTTAGCAGATACGCGCCAAACGTGATGCCCCCCAGTGGTATCAAGCTTAAGTAATGCGCGGCAAGCGTAAAACGCGCGAGAAACGCGCATAGGGAAGGCAGCCACATAAACAGCATGAAGCCCAGGCAAAGCCCCAGCCACAGGCGGATGAGGGGCGGCTGTTCGGGCAAAACAAAGCGGATAACAGCGCAGCCGCATAAAAGATAGAGGCTTAAAAACAGTACGGCGCCCATGCGCGTTTCCCTTTAGAAGGGGTGGTTGACGAATTGTAATAAAATGGCCAGCGCGCTTTCCATATCGCGCATATCAATGACCTCGCAGGCCGAATGCACATAACGGCACGGAATGGAAAGCGTCCCCGTGGCAATCGCGCCTCTGGCCATCTGCATGGCCAGCGCATCCGTGCCGCCATAGGGCAGAACCTCCCGTTGGTAGGGCGCGTTTACCTTCTCCGCGCAGGCAATCAACGCGTCTCGTACATAGGGGTTCGCGATGCTTCCGCGGTCCATAAACTTGATGGCGGCGCCCGCTCCCAGGCGTACGGACGGCAGTTTTACCTCCGGCGTGTCGCCCCAGGCGGTCACATCCAGCGCCAAGCCGATATCCGGCGCGATATCAAAAGCGGCCGTTTTCGCCCCGCGGCAGCCCACTTCCTCCTGTACGGAGAAAACGGCGGTCACGGTATGCAGCGGCGCTTCCATTTGAAGCAAGGCCGCCGCTTGCAGCGCG
>WRFT01000049.1 GCA_009776385.1 Clostridia bacterium | reverse complement strand
CATACGCGTATGTCTATCATTTGATTCGGGGAAAAGTCCCAATAGGGGGTGATATGCACCATCGGCTTTGTTCGGTAATCCGTCCAAGCCGATTGATACAGGTAGAAAGAATCCTTGGGAAATCCGGCGGTATCTATCTGCCCGAAATAGGAATTCTTCGTGTGATAAGGCGTGGGCTCACCGATGTAATCAAAGCCGGTCCAGATAAATTGCCCCATTGAATAGGAAGCGTTCCGGTCCATGATGATGTTGTATTCCGTATTCGGCGCGCCCCAACTGGTGGCGGCGTTGCCCAGCGATGAGCATTGCTCGTCATCATCGGCAAGCACGGATTGTTCATACGGAAAATGATAGATTCCGCGGCTCTGCACGGTTGAGGCTGTCTCCGATCCGTAGATGACGCGCTGAGGATAGGCTGCGTGATGCGCGTCATACAGGTATTCGGCATAGTTATACCCCGCGGCATCCAATAAATCCGCGCAGGCGTTCGCGTTATCCCACGGCATGTAGTTAGAACCGATGGTGATGGCGGCATGATGACGCGGGTCATGTACGCGTACCTGCTCCATCAGGGATCGGGTTATTTCCAACCCTCTTGCGGAGGAATAGGTATCATATATCTCATTTCCGATAGACCACATGATAAGGCAGGCATGGTTGCGGTCACGCCGTATCCAGCTGCGTACATCGCGCGGCATCCACTGCGTAAAGAAGCGCGCGTAATCGTAATCCGTTTTGGATAGTTCCCACATATCAAACGCCTCGGAGATAACCAGTAGTCCCATCTCATCGCACAAATCCATTACTTCCCGCGCTGGCATATTGTGGGAGGTTCTCAGCGCGTTGACACCCATGCTTTGAAGCAGCGTCAGCTTTCTTTTCATCGCGGTGGTATGAAACGCTGCTCCCAAAGCGCCCAGGTCATGATGCTCGCAGACACCATACAGCTTGATGGATTGCCCGTTAAGGATAAAACCCCGTTCCGGATCCAATCGTACGCTTTTAAGCCCGAATCGCTGATACCAAGTATCAGCCGTTTTCCCGCCGATAATAAGGCGCGTTTGTAACGTGTACAGAAAGGGGTTACCGGGCGACCATAAAACGGGCGCGGCGATGACCGGTTCCAAGCCGGAGGCGATGGGCGTTCCGTCTGCTTCGGTCACGCTGTGTTCAAGCGCATAGGGCCGGGAGGAAACAACCTCCGTGTCCACGCATACACGCCATGTACCGTCCTCATTGGGGTGCGGCGACACATAGACGCCGTTTTCGCACAGATAGTCGGCCCCCGTTTCCCGTATCCGTACAGACCTATATATTCCGGCTCCGGAATACCAGCGTGAGTTGGGAGACCGGTAAAGGCAGCGTACTAAAATCTCATTATCGCCTTCTTTTATATAAGGGGTCATGTCCACTTCGAAGGCGGAATAGCCGTACTTCCATTCATGCACGATTTGGCGGTTGATATAGACCGTACTGTCCATGTAAACGCCGTCAAACAGCAGTACGGCGCGTTCACCCAAAGGCCGCGGAAACACCTTCCTGTACCATCCCTCCCCCGATTCATACAGGTTGTTGGCATCCGCAATCAACCAGTCATGGGGGATGGGAACGGGTACAAAGGCGTGGGTATCCGGTATTTTTGCATCGGAGCATAACGGAGTTTTTGTAAAAGTCCAACCCTCATTAAACAGCATGGCCACACCCTCCATTTTATGATTAACCACCTGGTATATTCGGTGTCGTGTTATTCATATATCACGCGTCCGCGTTCGTCTTGAATGCGGGAATAGCGGAAATAATAGGTGTTTACAATGTCCCGCCATTCCCGTGCGTTTGCGGCCTGCCTTTCAAACCGTTCCAGCGCATGGGCGTAAACCGCCTCCGGTATATGCCCTTTCAAGGACATCCATCTGTCCGTCAGCGCGCCAGCGCGCGCGGCGCCCAGGAAATGGTCGTCGTAAATGCGTTGAATTAATGTTCTGCCGTCCCGCATCCTGAATGTATAAGGTAAACGGTGAAAAAACAGCAGCAGCCGTTCGTCGCATTCGGCGGGATCCGCGTATTTCTCTTGTATGGCAGGCGGGTACTGTAAAATAAAGCCCGTGCCCGTCTCCGTACGGTTCGTGCCCAAAAGGTCGGATGTCGTACGCAGATAGGTGCCCCAGGCGGTATATTCGTATCCCTCGGGCTGCGGGCCGTAATGCGATTGTGTCGTTACCATCCAGCATACGCCCAGCGGCGCCGTGTACTGTACATAAATTTCTCTGGAATCCATCAGCATGTCAAGCAGCGTATCATGTTCCGTCATGGCCAGGTCATAGGTGAGCTTTATCCATTCACCGCCGAAACGGGCCGCACAGGCGGTACCCTCCCAAGCCATGCGCCCGTAGGCGTACAAGTTGGCCTGTGCCAAATCATGCCCTGTCCAGTTAAAATCATCGCCTATATTAGATACCGCGCAGATATGCCGTACATTTGCGCCCTTCATATCCGCCAGCATCTCCTCCCATTGCGGAGGCATGTAATAAAGGTCAATCTGCTGGCCTGTATACTCCTGAGCGAGCTGTACCTCTAAGGCCTTGCCTGTACGCGGCATGGCAAGCAGCAGGGGTGAGAGGGGCTCGCGGGGTTGAAAATCAAACGGTCCGTACTTGATTTGTAAAATGACATTGGCATCGAACCGTCCGTCCAAATGCGTGTAGTTGCTGTAAGCGGCTTTGGGACGGTCGGTAGCCGTATCGCGCCAGTCCTGCTTGCAATTATAAACGAAGCATCGCCATACCAGTATGCCCCCGTGCTTTGCCAAGGGAACGGACAAGAGTTTGGCTCCCTGCGCGTGGTCACGTCCGTACAAATACGGCCCCGGACGGCTCTCGCTGTCCGCCTTGATAAGAAACCCGCGCAGATCCGGAATTGTTTGGTATACCCGGTCGATGGTCTTCTTCCACCAAGCCTGCACGGCGGGGTCCAGCGGATCGGCTGTTCCCGGCTCGAATCGGGCGGGCAGCGAATAGTCCACCGCTACCAGCAGCCGAATGCCGAACGGGCGGAAGAGAGACGCTATTTTTGCCAGTTCCGGCAGGTACTCGGGCATAATAAAACGATCGGCGGGCGTGTGAACATTCACGTTATTCAAGCACACCGTGTTGATGCCAATCGAGCACAAGAGCCTCGCGTAAAGCCGTACGCGTTCCGGCAGATAAGAAAAAACACCGTTGCTAAAAAAGAGGGAGTGACCCGCGTATCCTCGTTCGACAAGCCCGGACGGGTTGTCCCAATGGTTTATCATTCTTAACTCAAACCGGGGCTGTGTCAGCGGGAGAGCCGGATCCAACCCGCCGCTCAGCCGTATTAACAGGCGGTAGACGCCGTACAACAAGCCTTGTTCACCGCCGGACACGGACCAACCTTCGCCGTCCGCTTGAATCGAAAAACCCTCGCCGTCTCCGGTTTGGTTAAGGGATACGGGCACGGAAAGCCCAAGCCCGCGTAAACCTAATGCCAGCTCATCCCGCGCAAAGCCGAGGCAGTCTTCTCGCTCGGGAGAAAGGGTATTGTTAAAAAAAGGCAGCCACGCGCAGGAGCAAGACGATCGCATAAAATACCTCCCGAATAGCGGTTATGTTGTACTAGTATACCATTCGCCGGGACGGAATGCATCTGTCCGTTTTTGCTTTCCATTTTTGCTTTTACCTTGGCTTTTGCCTTACTTTTAATTTTCAGTTTTAATACCTTTAGTTTTATTATTTTCAATAGCATCGTAAAGCCTATTGTTGTAAAGGGTAAAAACGGTATAATAAAAGCAAGAGGTTGCCCAGAGGCCATGCTTTGTTTTGTTGGCATGCCACGGACTACTTTTTTAGTATAAACCGATGTTCGCGTGGAGGTCTTATCATGAAAACCAAAGCCTTAGCGTTATGCTTAGCTCTTCTAACAACTGTTATGCCCTTCATGTTGTCATTGGCATCAGATAATCTTGACGGGGATACCGTTGCTTCCGCATTTAACGAAGGTATACCTGAACCTACGCCTACAATAGAGCCTGCACCCACACCTGCGCCGACGCCTGCACCTGTCAAAGAACCGTTGCCCACACTTGAGCCTACCGGTGAGCCGACACCCACTCCCGTGCCGCCTTCGGAACTTGTCGAAGAAACTACACCGGAACCTGTCAAAGAACCGATACCCACGCCGACTTCGGAACCAACCATGGAGCCCACAGCGGAAAGCACACCCGAACCGGAGGCGGAATGGCCGGTCATCGATACCACACGAAACGCGTCATATAGCCCCTCCTTCACGAAAGGTTGGGTCTCCATCACCGAAGGCGCATCCTTACATAATAACCCCGGTGACCAGGCGTTTGCCACACTTTCTAAGGGTACCGGCTATGCGATATCTCGCAGACATACCGGAAGATCAAACGATTGCCTGCTTGTGGCATTCTCTGCAGATAGCATTGTACAAACCGCGTATGTTTCCGTAAAAAACCTGCGCCCCATGTCGGAGGATGAAATAAGCAACTATCTATCCTTGTGCTGCCAATCCACAGGCACCTTGTTCTATAAAAATGATTCCGCGGTACCCTTATTGCCGTTGAATTTTACTTTTTTGCAAGCAGATGAAGCGCCTGCCGAGCCGGAGTCCACACCGGAACCGGCGCCTGAGCCTGCGCTTGGACCGGAAAACATACACGAGACAGCGTGGTGCGCTGAGGTACAAGGGATGGATGAATCATCTCAAGGAAATGAGACCTTGTACGCAACCGCAAATCAAAACAAAACCATTGACCCGGATCCGTTGGCTGTATCAATATTCAATCCGAACCGGACGTTGCGAACAGGATATGAAACAGAATGGGCCGCTTCGGTTGAAGGCGGGGTGGCGCCGTATACTTTTTTATTCAGCCTCATCTCGGAAAGCGAGGTATATCAGGAGTTTTCACCCCGGGAATCGAATGCTTTTAAGTGGACATTCCAAGAAGCCGGGCAATACCATGTATCCGTTACCGTGACGGATGCTGCCGGCGCACAATGCACGGCTCAAAGCGCGCCTATCGCGGTTTCCGCATCCATCGCGCAACAGGGTTTACCGGTTGCGTCCCCGGATTTAAGCCAAATTCCCGGCTTGGATACCTGGCATGGCGGCGGCATTGTCGCGCAGGGGTATCTTGGTAAAGATAAAAATTCGGAGCTCACCCTCGTGCTCCCTCTCGCCGCGATCAATGAGTTAAAGATAGCGTATCTTATGTTAAACACGCCTTATCTGACGGTAGGGGCCGCGTCCACATGGACGGCCGTAACAGTGGGCGGCGATGGCGTGTATAACTACCAGTTTGGCGTGGTGAAGGTTACATCAGTCGCTGAGGGTGGCTCTTCATCGGGTGTCTACGAGTATAAAAGTTCTTTATCAAGAAATAACAACTTGACCTACGGTGTGAAAAGCGCCGCCGCACCCAGCCTTTATTGGGTGAATGCCTTTATCTATGACACGGCGAGTCAGTACTATGTTATTCTGCAGACGACAATGTATGATGTCACTGATTCGGCGTCTCCTTCAGCGTTGACAGTGCCCGGGAAAGTGAAGCAGATTGTTGCCGATGAAATCTTACCCGGTATGTCACAAACTGAAAAAGCGCGTGTACTGCATGATTGGCTGATAAAAAACGCCATATACGATTACTCTTATACTTACTACCATGCCGATGGCGTACTCCTCAATGGCAAAGGAGTTTGCAACAGCTTTTCTGAAGCTTACCGGATGCTTTGCATAGAAGCCGGACTCCAGTGTATTACCATACAATCTGATGGGATGAATCATGGCTGGAACGCCGTGATGATAGATGGTCAATGGTACCATGTGGATGTTACATGGGATAATTGGGATGACTATGTCCCCCGCTATACTTACTTTCTAAAGAAGGATCATGAAATTCCCCATCATGGATATAACAACATAGATTCCGATCGGTTTGGAGCCGGTTTATTCCCTACGGGCGATTCACCCGTTGTAGACACAATGCGCCTGTTACCTACAAGCGCGACGGTAATTATCGGCAACACATGCAGCCTTTCCGCCTCCTATTTGCCGGTCAACGCGGTTGCGCCGAAAATGACTTGGAAGAGCTCCGATACGACGGTCGCGACGGTCAGCGCGGTCGGTGTTGTTACCGCTAAGGGGCAAGGAATTGCAACCATCACCGCGGCAACCGAGCATAACGTTATAGCCACCTGTAAAGTTACGGTATTACCGAAGGTAGCGGGGGTAACAGTGAATAAGACATCGGCCCCCATTCACACGGGGAAGAGCATTACCTTAACGGCTGCCATCTCCCCCGCCAACGCGGGTAACAAGAATGTTGCCTGGACAAGCAGCGACACCACCGTCGCTACTGTCACAGGAGGGGGAGTGGTAACAGGTATAAAGGCGGGAAGTACCACGATCACGGTCACAACCCAGGAAAGCGGCTTTAAGGCCTCCTGTATCGTAACGGTGGGGCCTCCGGTAAAAGGGGTAACGCTAAATAATGCAACCATCTTTGTGAAAAAAGAGAAGACGCTCACTTTAAAGGCTATCATATCTCCTTCCAATGCGGCAAATAAGTCTATTACATGGGTCAGCAGCAACCCCGCGGTAGCCACGGTTACCAATGCCGGGGTGGTGCAAGGCGTTAAAGCGGGAAGCGCAGTGATTACCGCCACCGCGACGGACGGCGGGTTCAAAGCGGTATGCACGGTTTATGTACCGGCCGCCGTGCTAAACAAAACCGCGCAAGATGTTCATGTGGGTAAAACCTTCACATTAACTCCCACCATGACACCGGCTGCGGCGAGAGATACCGCTAAAGCCGTCACATGGAAGAGCAGCAACACTGCTGTTGCTGCAGTCAATACAGCGGGTATTGTAACGGGAATCAAAGCAGGCAGCGCCACCATAACAGCCGTGATACCGCTGATAGGGGGTAGTACAGAGACGGCATCATGCACCATAACGGTTAAGTATCCGCTTGTTGGTTCCTACCAGCCCAAAAATATTCCTTCCATTGCGTTTAAACTCACTTCCATTCAGGTGCAAGCTGTCCCGAAAGGATCAAACCCAAAAATGACGTCCAGCAACACCAAGGTCGCTGTCATTGAGGGGAACTCTATTGTCTTTGTTGGCGCGGGTAAGACGACGATTAAGACCACCTACACACTCGCGGGCGCGAAGAAGGCGACAACAGTGAGCAAAACAATTACCGTTAAGGCAAAGGTAGAGGGCATCAAGCTTAATAAGACCGCCGTAACCATCGCCCGTAAAGCGAAAGTGACCTTGATACCTATCATAACCCCGTCAGACGCGACGACCAAGGCGGTAACATGGACATCGAGCAACAAGAAAGTGGCGACTGTATCAAGCAAAGGTGTTGTGACGGGCGTGGCCGGCGGTGCCGCCACGATTACCGCAAAAACCAAGGACGGCGAGAAGATCGCAAAAGCCGTAATCAATGTCACACCCATCTACGAGACGGGTATTAAACTAAATAAAACAAGCGCCGGTTTAGCCAAGGGTAAAACACTACAGCTCAAGGTCACATTTATCCCTTCGACCACAGACTTCAAGACGGTGAAGTGGACGACGAGCAACCAAGCCATCGCCGCGGTCAGCGCGACAGGGCTGGTCAAGGCGGGAAATATGCCGGGCACTTGTACAATTACGGCAACGAGTGTGAATGGCAAAACCGCGGCATGCAAGGTGACGGTGCTGCCGCAGAAAGTAACGAGTGTCAAGTTCGTCAAGGTGGGGGCAACGCAGCCGGTCGGGATGTCCGTCAAGATGATGGCGATTGTAGTTCCGGTGAACGCAGACAATACGGGGGTTACATGGTCTACGAGTAATTCGGCAATCGCGACGGTAGATAAAAACGGAAACGTAAAATTTCTTAAAGCCGGAAAAGTAACCATCACAGCTGCGGCGGCGGACGGGAGTAATAAGGCGGCCAAAAAGACTTTTACGGTGAAATAGAAGAATAGAAAGATATATACTTTATAAAACCTTTGCCATGTAGGAAGGGCCGTAGAATGAGTCTGTATTTGTTGGGAATTGATATCGGGACGTCTGCGTGCAGGGCAACCCTTTTTACGCCCGATGGTGTTGTCGTGGCACAAGCGAACGAGGAATACGCCGTTGACTGTCCGCGGCCCGGCTGGGCGCAGCAGCAGCCGGATATGTGGTGGCAGGCGATCTGCCATACCGTCTCAGCCATACTTTCAAAAAACAGCATTCGTCCTGAAACGATTGCGGGTATCGGTGTGGGCGGTCAAAGCTGGTCCGCGGTAGCATTGGATGCGCAGGGGCGTGTTTTGTTACCAACACCCATATGGACGGATACCCGCTCTATAGCCGAATGTGACGCCGTGAAGCGCTTGGTTCCCGAACAGGAGTTATTTGAATTATGCGGTAATCCCCTTCAACCCGGTTATACATTGCCCAAAATTTTATGGTATAAGAATCACTGCCGGGAGGCATACGATAACGCCGCGGCTATTTTACAATCCAACAGCTTCATTGTTTATCGGTTAACCGGTGTCATGACCCAGGATTTATCACAGGGCTACGGATTATGCTGCTTTGATACCCGCCGAGGACAGTGGGATTACCAAATGGCCGCGCGCCTCGGCCTGCGGTCCGGTCTCTTGCCGGATATCGTACCGAGCCACGCCGTGGTGGGGAAGGTTCAGCGGGCTGCCACTTTAGCAACCGGCTTATGCGAGGGCACGCCCGTTGTGGCGGGCGGTTTAGACGCGGCTTGCGGCACATTGGGCGCCGGAGTCATCAGCCATGGTCAAACCCAGGAACAGGGGGGCCAGGCGGGCGGTATGAGCCTGTGTATCGACAGATATATATCGGATCCCCGTTTGATTCTTGGTTTTCATGTGGTGCCCGAACGCTGGCTTTTACAAGGCGGCACCACGGGAGGAGGCGGCGCCTTCAAATGGCTCAGGAAGACAGTCTGCCCGCATCTCAGCTTCGAGGAGATGAGCGCTTGTGCCGATACGGTTCCCCCCGGAAGCGATGGCTTGATTTTTCTGCCGTATATGGCCGGTGAACGAAGCCCCATATGGAATCCGGAAGCCAAGGGCGTTTTTTTTGGATTGGATTACCAAAAAACGACGCCGCATCTTATCCGTGCGGTGATGGAAGGGGTAGCCTTTGCCTTGCGGCATAACTTGGAAACGGCAGAACGGGCGGGCGCGAATCCCGATGTGCTTTCCGCCATGGGCGGCAGCGCCAACAGCCCGGTATGGACACAGATAAAGAGTGACGTTACCGGACACCGCGTTCAGGTACGCGCAAGCGATACCGCCACGGCATGGGGCGCGGCCATGCTGGCCGGCGTGGGTGTCGGCCTTTTTAAGAACTTTGAGGATGTGGTGGGACATACTGTGCCGATGAAGCGGGAAAATACGCCGGATGCCAAGCATCAGGCTGTTTATGATAAAAGATATGCGGATTACCGTGAGCTGTATGAGCGGTTGAAACCCATGATGGCGGCAGAAGAGTCCTAACAAATGCCGCGATGTGGCAGAGGCCGGCTGGGATGCAACCTGCGAAGCGTTAGATTATCAGCAAAACAAATAATGCTTCTGAACCGGTTTCGTCACTTTCCATACGCAAGCCAACCCTTCCGGAAACGCCACATAGTCGCCCGCGCCAAAGGACACGCTGCCGCCCGAATAGGTCACGATCACCTCGCCTTGGGTGAGCCAGCAGACTTCGTTACAGTCATAATACCAATCAAACTCGGAAACACCGCAGCCCCAGGTGGGTTTGTTTTGCAGCATGGCGATATCCGCTTCGGTCGCCTTTCTCACGGTAATGTGCATGGTTTACGCCCCTCCCATTCTTCCCGTATAATGCCATACAGATGGCAGTCTTGAAAACCGTCACGGTTTTTGTACTTGTGCCGCGCAAACCCTTCATGCGTCATACCCGCCTTGGCCATCACCCGGCCCGAAGCGGGGTTTTGGCCGGAATGATAAGCCTCTATCCGTTCGATATCGGTGTTTTGAAACATATAATCAAGAACAGCCCCGACAGCATCGGATGTATAGCCTTGCCCCCACCAGTTACGGCCAATGCAATAACCTATTTCGGCTTTAAAATCATATTCCGCCGTCATGATAACTCCCACGGAACCGATCATCTGACCGTCCCGCAGGCATATTCCCCAATGGTAACGGTTATTGCTTTG
>WRFT01000048.1 GCA_009776385.1 Clostridia bacterium | reverse complement strand
GTTTGCTATGTCGGCGCCGACGCGCGTCAGTCCGGAACCTTCCAGGGCAACGCGGTCCTCAGCCTTCCTGACCAGGGCGATATCAACGGCGACGGCGTCGTGAGCTATATCATGAATCAAGGTGATATGGCCAACGTCGGCGCGCAGTACCGCACAGAGTACTCCATCAAGGCCCTCACCGACGACGGCCTGAAGGTCGAAAAGCTCTTTGAACATCGCGGCGAATGGGATCAAACCAAGGGTCAGGAACTGGCCGCGAACGCTCTGGCACAGTTCGGCGAGCAGATTGAAGTCGTTTTCTGCAACAACGACGGCATGGCGCTGGGCGCGCTGCAAGCCATCAAGGATGCCGGGCGCACGGTTGGCAAGGATATCTACCTGCTGGGCGTCGATGCGTTATCCGAGGTCGTTGCGCTGGTTGAGGCCGGTGAATTCACCGCCACCGTGCTGAACGACCACTTCGGCCAGTCTCATACAGCCGCGGATCTCGCCCTTGAGATGGCCGGCGGCTATATTCCCGAGAAGCGCCTCTACGTCGTTGATTATGTAGCCGTTACACCCGAAACCATGGAATATGTCAAGAATGCCATAGGCATGGAGTAACACACACGGCATCCCGCAATAAAGGGTGCGTGCGCTTCAAACGCACGCGCCCTTACTTATCCTACTGGTGACAGGTATAATTTTTACAGCGGGTGGGAGCGCCTTTGATAGAGAATGGTAAAACGGAATTCAGGCTTGAAATGCGGGATGTGGTAAAGACCTTCCCCGGCGTGCGCGCGCTTGACCGCGTACAGTTTTGTTTAAAGCCGGGTACCGTGCACGCTTTGGTGGGAGAGAACGGCGCGGGAAAATCCACGCTGATGAAATGCGTATTCGGCATTTATAAAATGGACGAAGGCGAAATCATTTACGAAGGCAAAAAAGTAGACATCTCCGACCCGATGATGGCGCTCAAGATGGGTATCGCGATGGTTCATCAGGAACTACAGCCCATCACGGAGCGTTCCGTTGCCGAAAACATCTATGTAGGCCGTTACCCGATGAAAAAGCTCCTCGGTTTCATACCCGTGGTGGACCACGAAACCATGTGGAAAAACACAAAGAAGCTGCTGGATGACGTACGCATGAAATTTGACCCCAAACAAAGGTTGGGTGATCTTTCCGTATCGCAAATGCAATCCGTCGAAATCGCCAAGGCTATTTCCGCGGACTGCCGTGTCCTAATACTGGATGAGCCCACAAGCTCGCTCACCTATCATGAGGTGCAGGCGCTGTTCGATATCATATCCGAGTTGAAGGCGAAAGGCGTTTCCATCGTTTATATCAGCCATAAAATGGATGAGATACTGCGCATCTCCGATGAAGTTACCATCATGCGCGATGGGCAATACATCGGCACATGGGAGGCGCGGGAGCTCACAATAGACATGATAATTACGCGGATGGTCGGTCGTGAATTAAAAGACTTGTATCCCGCTAAACATAACACCCCCGGTGAAGTCATCTTTGAAGTCAAGGACTTTACGTCCATTAACCCACGCTCGTTCCGTCATGTCAGTTTCCGGTTGCGGAAGGGCGAGATACTGGGCATCGGCGGGCTTGTCGGCGCGCAGCGTACCGAGTTGATGGAAGGCATATTCGGAATACGCGCGCATAAAGCCGGAACGATTGCGTATGATGGAAATACCATCCATATATCGCGCCCGCGTGACGCCATACAAAAGGGCATCGCGTTATTGACCGAAGATCGCAGGGCCACGGGGATTTTCAGTGTCCTGTCCGTATCGGACAATGTGTCCATCGCGAGCCTCGATCAATATTTAAAATACCGGCGCTTCCTCAACGACCGCAAGATAAAGCAGCTGGTGGACGATAATGTAGCCAAACTCTCCATCAAGACGCCTTCAAACAAGACGCTTATCCAGTCGCTGTCCGGAGGAAACCAACAAAAGGTGTTGGTATCGCGCTGGCTGGCAAACGATCCGGACATACTGATAATGGATGAGCCGACGCGCGGTATTGACGTTGGCGCGAAATATGAAATTTACAGCATCATCGCGTCTTTGGCCGCCTCGGGTAAAAGCATTATCATGATTTCTTCGGAAATGGGCGAACTGATAGGCATGAGTGACCGCATTGTTGTCATGTGTGACGGCAGGCTGACGGGCATCGTAGAGGGAAGCGGCGCCACACAGGAGAATATTATGTCCCTGGCGACACAGTTCACATAATCTTACCGGTATCGGAGGGTAATGTATGCAAAACAACGCGGCGCGGCATTTGAAGGTGGACTGGAAACGGTCAAGGCAATTCATGATGAACAATATCATTGTCATCCTCATTCTCTTATTTGCCGTATTCGTATGGACGCAGCGCACAAACTTTATTTCCGCAACCAATATCCGTAACTTGTTCGGCAACACCGCCATCCGCTTTATTATCGCGCTGGGCGTATCCGGATGCCTCATCACGCGCGGAACGGATTTGTCGGCCGGGCGTACCGCCGGGTTCGCGGCATGCCTGACGGCGGTGTTCATGCAGCAGCAGAACTATTCGCAGCGCATTATCAAAAACATGCCGGAGTTTATCCAAAACTTCGCGGACAGCAGTATAAACGCTTACATCCTCTGCGTTCTTATTATCGTGCTGGTGATTTCCGCGCTCATCGGCGTCATCAACGGCACGGTGGTCTCCAGGCTCAAGGTACCGCCTTTCATCGCGACGCTGGGCATGCAGACCTTGGTTTACGGCATGGGGTTGGTTATCTTCGGCGCGCAGCCAATAGGCAGTTTCCACCCCGAATACTTAAATGTTTACACGGGTTATTTCGGAAAAGACCAACTCACTCAGGCCATCGCCGCGGCGCAGGAAACGGGCGGCGGAAACCTGGGTTTCTTAAATGTGCTCAACGATACCGCCAGACTGTTCGGCTATCCCGCGTTAATTGCGCTGCTTGTCGGCGTAGTCATGTGGTTTTTGTATAACAAAATGCGCCACGGCAAATACATGTATGCGATAGGAGGAAACGAAATCGCGGCGGAAGTGTCGGGCGTGAATGTTACCAAAAGCAAGACGCTCATTTATATGCTTGCCGCCATGTTATACGGGCTATGCGGGTTCCTGCTGGCTTCCAAGTCGGCGGGCGCGAACATTGGTACCACGGGGTTCGGTTACGAACTGGAAGCCATAGCGGGCTGTACCATCGGCGGCGTATCCGTCAGCGGCGGCATCGGGCGTATCTCCGGCATACTCATTGGCGTGCTTGTCTTTGAGGTACTAAAAATCGGCCTGCAGTTCATGGGCGTTAAAAGTGACTGGACATATGTAGTGCAGGGAATTGTTATCATCGTGGCGGTGGCGCTTGACATTCGCAAGTATCTTCGTAAAAAATAAGAACATCGTTTTAGGGGCGGATAAGGCCGTAAGGAGTGCGGCGTTTGTATAAACTCATTTTAGTAGACGATGAATCGGAAATACGCCATGGCCTGATGGAAGTCATTCCGTTTGGTGATCTGGGCTTTACCGTGGCGGGCGAGGCTTCCAACGGCTTGGAGGCGCTGGCTTTGCTGGAGGAGCAGCACCCGGATTTGATACTCACCGATATCCGTATGCCCATCATGGACGGGCTCGCTTTCTGCCGCAGGGCCAGGGACATTCTGCCGACAGCGCGTTTTATTATCTTAACCGGTTACGACGATTATGAATATGTGCGGCAGGCCATCGAAATGAAAACGATGAGCTACCTGCTAAAACCCATTTCAGCCGATGAATTTTGCGAGGTTCTCAGGGAGACCAAGACGAAGCTGGACAAGGAGTTTGCCGAACGGAACGATCTGATTAAACTGCGCGAGCATTTAAATATGAGTTTCCCGCTGCTTAAAGAATCACTGTTAGCGTCGGTTTTCACCGGCGCTATCGGCAGTGCGCGCGCTCTTGAGGCCGCCGCGCGGTACGAGCTTCCCCTGGCCTCCGCCGCCTATCTGCCGGCGCTCTGCCGCGTGGGCGGGCAAGAAGGCGGCGAACGGATACAAGACTTGGATTTGCTGACTTTCTCGGTGATAGATATCCTAAAAGAAACACTCTGTACGCGGTATACCGCCCATGTGTTTCATTATAACGGCATGATCGCCCTGCTGCTGCCGTTGGAAAGCCCGGATCAGGCCGCGTCAGCCCTCGCGTTGATTAAAGAGGCGCGTGAAGTGGTTATTTACTACTTAAAATGTGAATTGAATATCGGCGTGGGCGCGGCGGTAACCGGCATGGATAAGCTGCCGGGCGCCGTGAACCGCGCGCTGACGGCGCTGGAGCAAAGCGTCATTACGCCGGACAGCGCCGTGATGAGCATCGATGATATTCAATACGGATTGAGCATGGACATCAGCTGCGATGAGGCGCGCCTGAGGAAACTGTCCAACCTGATCAGGCTCGCAGAAGGGGCCGGGGCGCTCGCGCTTCTAAAAGAACTGCTGGCGGTTTGCCGTGAGGCGATGCCCGGTGTCAAGGCCTACCAGGCATATCTGATGGAGATTTTATTAACGTTTGTTCGTATCGTGCCGGAAATTTCACCCGAACGCGTCGATTTTTCCGAGGCGTTCAGCCGATTTTCGCGCACCGTTTTCTTAAACTGCCCCGCCTTTGACGAGGCGGAGCGTCTCCTGTCGGCGATACTGGCCGATTTACTGGACGCGGTGCTGACGGGCCGGCGGAATGCGCGCCGTTTTATCAGCCGTCAGGCAGAAGAATATATGCAGATGCGGTTCGGTGATGAGGATTTGTCTTTAGAGACCCTGTGCCGTCATTTACATGTTTCCCCCAGTTACTTTTCCGCTGTCTTTAAAAAGGAAAAACAGGTTACCTTTCATCAGTATTTAACAGCCCTCCGTATGGATCGCGCGCTGGAACTGCTTACCTCAACGGATATGAAAACCGCGCGGGTCGCCGCGGCGGTGGGCATACCGGATCCCAGCTATTTCAGCTACTGTTTTAAAAAGCATTTCGGCTATTCCCCTTCCGGCCTGCGTCGGGGAAAGGAGCAAGCAAATGCCTGAACCGGTTTCCGCTAAAAAAGGGGTTCGCCTGCATTATTTGCTTATCAGCATGCTGCTGGCCGCTTTTTCAACCGTACTGCTCTTTACCTTCCTTACCCTGTCTCCCCGGGTAACCGGCCTCCTATCCAGCAATGCCGTTGAACGCACGAAAGAAACGGTGCTCCAAGGGGTTAAGAGTTTGGACCTGTACGCGGACGGCCTGTTAACCTCCTTTAACTACGCGGCGGATTTACTGCCAAAGGACGCGGACGCGGAGGATTCCGCCTGGCAAGGGCGCCTGTCCTTTTTGGTTGCCTCGCGGCTGGAAATCAGCGCCGTTGCCCTTTTTGACACGCAGGGAAACCTGATATACAGCACCGCAGGCTCACTCGACCAACCCGCTCAGGCCGTGCGGGACAGCGCTTTTTTTGTCAATGCCCTTGAAAGACAGGGAACCGCGTCTTACTTTTCAACACCCCATGTACAGAACCTTTTCGGCGCGAAAAAAACATATGTCGTCAGCATTTCGCGCGCGGAATGGTTTTTTTCGGACGGCCAATACATCGAGGGCGTGATGATGATGGACGTGGAATATACCTTTTTGCGTTCCCTGATAGAAAAAATCACGCCGGGCCGTAGCGGGTATGTGTATTTGTTGGATGAGTTTGACGAACTGATTAGCCATCCCTACGAGCGGGCCATTGACTCCGGCCTCTTTCATGAAGACTTGACCGCCGTTCAGCAAAAGACATTGGGCATTACCGAGGATTCAAGGGAAGGAAGGGAACGTGTTCTTATCATACTAACCGTGGGTAAAACACGCTGGCGCATGGTGGGCGTGGCGTATATTGATGAAATCAAGACGCTTGAAAGCGCGTTTGTCCGCATTCTGTCGGTTATCATGCTTTGCGCGTCCTTATTGTCTTTCGCCTGCGCGATGCTCGCGGTGCATCTGGTTACCCGCCCCATTACCCTTGTGGCATCCTCCATGCAAAGGGTGACGGGCGGTGATTTAAACGTAACGATTCCCGCCAGGGGGTTCAGAGAGATACGTTCTGTTGCTTCTGCCTTTAATATGATGCTGTCACGCATCCGTTCGCTGATGGATCAAATTGTGGTCGAACAGGAGAAGAAACGCCTGTATGAGTTAAACGCCTTACAGGCGCAGATTAACCCGCATTTTCTTTACAACACACTGGATTCCATCATATGGATGGAGGAACGCGGGCGCGGCAGGGAAGCCATTATCATGGTTTCGGCGCTCGCAAGGCTGTTTAGAATAGCCATCTCCAAGGGGAAATCCGTTATCACCGTCGCCGAGGAGTTGGCGCATGTGCGAAATTATCTCATCATACAAAAGATGCGCTTTAAGGATCAGTTCTCTTATGCCATCACCGCGTCAGATGAAGCGATGAAAGAAGATACCCTAAAGCTGATTGTGCAGCCCATTGTAGAAAACTGTATCAACCATGCCATCGACAGGACACAGTCGGAGGAACTGCACATCCAAATTGACGCGTGTACGGAAGGTGACCGCTTATTCTTTACCATCCGCGATGACGGGATTGGCATCAGCGATGAACAGGTCGCCACATTACTGACCCGTGAGGCAGGCAGCGGCATAGGGTTGAAAAATGTGCATGAGCGCATCATGTTAACTTACGGCGGGGATTACGGGCTGACCATTCAAAGCGCGGAAGACAGTTTTACGCTGGTGACCGTAACCCTGCCGCGCGCAAAGGGGAATTGATAATGAAGAGGCCCTATCTGATTGCGGGCGCTTTGCTGGTGTTAACAGCCGTTGTCATGTTGTTTGGTTTTAGAACACCCGTCGAGCCCGCGCCGGCGCCGCAGGACGCCTATTTGCTTATCGTCTCTGACGATACGGGTGCGTTTCTTTTACAGTTAAAACGGGGGATGGACGACGCGGCGGCGCGCTTGAATGCCCGTTGGTCATTAAAGGTGCTGGCCGCCGGAGAGATTCCCGATTGTTCAGACAAAAACGGCGCGGTCATTTATTTAGACCACCCGGAAGCGGTGCTGGCGTCTATCGGCTGTCCGGCGGTGGTGATCGGGCAAACAGTCAGCAGCGTTCCCTGTATCGTCTCGGCTGCGCCCGAAGGAGATAGTCCCGTCTCGGATACGGATGTGCCGCTTGCGGAGCTGGTAGCGATGCTGGAAGCGGGTACCATCGACGCCTTCTATGCGGCGGATCCCTACGCGATGGGGTATTTGGCCGTCGCGGCGCTAAAGGAAGGAGGCGGGCGGGAGGTTCCGCTAAAGCTGATAACGCGTGACAACCTATACGGCAAAGAAAATGTAAAGCTGGTATTTCCGTTGTTGGAATAGGGGGAGAAATATTGAAACGGATAACCGTTTGGATGGCAGTATTGCTTCTGGCGCTTTCATCGTGCCTGTCCGCCCGGGCGGCGGAAGGGCCGGTTGTGGGCGTATGCATTTATAACGGGCAGGACACGTTTATACAAAGCATGTTCAGCCTGTTGGAAACACAGGCTGACGGGCGCGCGCAGCTGCATATCAGGGATGCGGCGAATGACCAGAATAAGCAGAACGACCAAATCGGCGAGCTTCTGGCGCTGGGTGTCGACGCGCTGGTGGTCAATCCCGTGGACAGGACGGGTGCCGTATACCTCATTGACATGGCCAAGAAGCAGGGCGTTCCCATTATCATGGTCAACCGCGAGCCGTTAACAAGCGATTTAGACCGGTACGCACTGGCTTATTACGTGGGTATCGACCCTAAGGAGCAGGGCGAGCTGTCGGGGCTGCTCGCGGCCGAGTACTTTAAAAACAATCCCTATGCGGATAAAAACGGGGACGGCGTCATGCAGACTGTCCTCCTCAAGGGCGAACCCGGTCATCAGGATGCCGAGCTGCGCACGCGCTATTCGACGATGGCCGTTCAATCCGCCGGGGTGCATATGGAAATACTGGCACAAGATACGGCCATGTGGGAACGAAGCCTTGGCCAGGAAAAAATGGCCGCCTTTATTAATACCTTTGGTGACCGTATCGAATGCGTGTTGTGCAATAATGATGATATGGCGCTGGGCGCTATCGACGCGCTGAAAGCGGCGGGATACTTTTCGTCCGGAAAATTCATGCCGGTACTGGGGATTGACGCGACCGCGCCCGCGCTTGAGTCACTTCGGGCCGGAACACTGTACGGCTCGGTTGTCAATGACGCGTTCGAACAAGCCCGCGCCATCATCGAACTGGCGTTGATCTTGTCGGACGGCCGGGCGGTTACACCGGAAAATTTCCCGTACGAGGTAAACAACAAAGTCGTCTATATCAAGAGCCGTGTGATAACCAAGGCGATTTTGGAAGCGGAGAATTAAAGGGCGGCGGGAGGAGAGGGAATATGAGCGGTCATCGTAAACCGGAGCCACACGATAAAACGTCCCACGGCTCCCAAGACCCTGCCCGCGCGCAGGAACAGGTGTTTTCGCAAGCGGACACAGCGCGTCTGCGTTCGTTGGCCGAGCGGGTGGCCGGTATCGCGGCAAGGCCGGATATGACGGCTAAGGCTAAGCTGTGGACGGCGCATAACGACTTGGAAACGGATGAGCCGCTTGTTTTTATCGATCCTGAAAACAGTTGGGATGAAATTATCCCGCCGCATACGCTGCAATGCTCAAATACGCAGGCCCGTGAATGGGAAAGGCGGCTCGCCAAGGAAATCCACTGGGCGGAAGTCTTGAAGGACGATAAGGTCATTGAGCCGTTTTTCGATGTGCCCCATGTCTATACCGATGATGGTTGGGGGTTGGACATCCGGCGCATAGGCGGCGGCAACGGCGGCAGTTATATCGTCAAGCCAACGCTGGTGGACTATGATAAGGATTTAAGCCGTATTCATCATCCCTGTTTTCATGTGGACCAAAAGGCGTCCGAAGCGTTGCTGGAGCTGGCGCAGAACGTTTTTTCCGGCATCCTCACGGTAAGGCAGCGTACGGCATGGTGGTGGTCGCTGGGCATGACGAACAACTACATCGCCCTGCGCGGGCTGGAAAACTTTTTATGTGATATGATAGAACAGCCCGAATGGGTGCACCGCATGATGAACCTGCTTTGCGAAGGGAAACTGGCCATGATAAAAGAAATGGAAGCAAAAGGGCTCCTGTCGCCGAATACCGGCGGAACCTATGTTGGCAGCGGCGGATTTGGATTTACCCGCCAGCTTCCGTGCGCGCGGCAGACGGAAGCCGCGTCCTTACGCGGGATGTGGGGGTTCTGTGAAAGCCAGGAGACCTCCTCGGTATCACCGGATATGTATGCCGAGTTCATCTTCCCTTACCATCTGCGGCTGCTCGAGCATTTCGGATTGAATTGTTACGGCTGCTGCGAGGCATATGAGAGCCGCTGGCGCTGCATACGTCAAATTCCGAGGCTGCGCCGTGTTTCCGTTGCCCCTTGGTCCGATTTTGGCACGGTACCCGATAATCTGGGGAAACAGTATATTGCCTCGGTCAAGCTAAAACCCACCCCTTTAGCCGAGAGCCGTATGAACACCGCGGTGGTCCGCGCGGATTGCCGAAGCGCCGCGCAGCAGACACGGGGCGGAATCTGTGAGTTTATTATGAAGGATAACCATACCCTCGGCGGGTGCGCGGACAATGCCGTCCGCTGGGTTCAAATCATGCGCGAGGAGATAGACCGCGTATACGCGGGGAACGGGTGAGCCTCGCGGGAAGAGGCGGGACGGTTCGCCTGACGAACATCAAGGCCAATCCGGGCGACGGGGAACCGGCGCTGCGAAGGCTGTGCGCCGCGCGTCTGTCCGTATCGCAGGATGCCATTGAAGCAATCAGCATTGTGAAATCCAGCGTTGACGCGCGGCAAAAACCGCGTATTTTGATGGTGTATACCCTGGATGTGCGCGTGTCCGACGCGGTGCGCGTCCGTAGGAACGCGGCGCTCCGGATGCCAACGTCTAATGAACCCATACCCGCGCGACGGCTCGCCTGCCATTTTGAACACCCGCCCGTGGTGGTGGGCGCGGGCCCGGCGGGCCTGTTCGCCGCGCTGTTTCTGGCTGAGAATGGCGTAAGCCCGGTGCTGGTTGAACGCGGGAAGGATGTGGACAGCCGTTCGTCGGATGTGGAGAAATTCTTCGCAGGAGGCGTGTTTCTTCAGGAAAGTAATGTACAGTTTGGTGAAGGCGGCGCGGGCGCATTCTCTGACGGGAAGCTGTCTACGGGTACACGCTCTCCCCGTCACG
>WRFT01000047.1 GCA_009776385.1 Clostridia bacterium | reverse complement strand
GTGCTGCGCCTATCCAGAGGAATGACGCTGAAAAACGCGGGAGCCGGTTTGAAACTCGGCGGCGGGAAGGCCGTCATCATCGGCGACCCGAAGCGTTTAAAGTCCGATGCGTTCTTTCATGTCTATGCCGGATTCATCAACTCCTTAAACGGTAAGTACTATACCGCAGAGGATGTGAACATCAGCGACGCGGATATTGCTGTGATGCGCCGTACAACGCCGTTTGTATCCGGCACGCCCGATGTCAGCGGCAATCCTTCTCCTTTTACCGCGCGCGGTGTCTATCGGGGCATGAAAGCCGGCGCGAGCGTCCTGTTCGGGTCCGATTCCCTTAGCGGAAGGACGATTGTCGTACAAGGCGTTGGCAGCGTGGGATACGCGCTGTGCGCCTATCTGAAGGCGGAAGGCGCTAAGCTGAAGGTGTATGATATCAATCCGCGGGCGCTTGAAAAGGCGGCGGCCGAATTTAGTGCCGACATCCTTGCAGCCGATGCGGTTCTGACGACGCCGTGCGATATTTTCGCGCCCTGCGCGATGGGCGCGGTACTGAATAGGCAAAATATTGACAGCCTGCGCTGCTTCATGATTGCGGGCGCGGCCAACAATGTCTTGAGGGACGCGGCCACCGGGGATGCGCTGTCCGACAAGGGCGTCTTGTACCTGCCCGACTATATCGTCAACGCGGGCGGCGTGATCAACTGCGGCATGGAAGTGGCCGAAGGCCGCTATGATGTAAATGAAGTGAACGCGAAGGTGGACGCCATATACGAGACGACGCTGAAAATCATCCGTCTTTCAAAGGAACGGCATGTCAGCACCTATCAGGCGGCGGAAGAATACGCCATGAGCGTTTTAAACGCGCGGTAAGGTTAGCCGTCCGCGCCGGAACTATTGTCCGGGCCCGAGTGATTATCCGTTTGCCGGATATCCACCGGCATATCGCTTTCGCTGAAGGGGTCCGGATAATCGGAAGATGGCTCCGTAAAACCTCCCTCCGCCGTATAAGGCGCCGGTGACGGCGTCTGGGCGGGGGGTGGTTCTTTTTGACGGTATACTTCCGTTATTAAATCGCCATTCTCCATGTGCGCTGTAATTCTTTCCCGCGGCCTTGTCAGCGCGTAGACATCCGTCGTTTTACCGGAAGCGCGACGGGTGAACTCTTCGGCCACTTCCGGCCGTCCGTGCCAGTGCATCGGAATGAGTATCTTGGGTTTTACAAATAATATAAAACGGTTTGCGCCCGCGTCGAACATCTCGCCTTGCCGGGGGTCCACAGGGAAAAGCGCGATGTCTACCCGCTCCTGCGCGATGGGGTCGATGGCTTCTTGGAAGGCTTTTTCGGCGCGCGCAATGTCTTTCAGGCTTGATTCCTGCCGCCAATGCCATAGGTTTAGGTCACCCGCGTGAAACACGTTCATGCCGTGCAATTCAACCAGAAAACTGACGCCCGAATCCGTCGAGGCGAATGCCTTGATACGGACGCCCTCGTTCAGGGGCATTTCATCTCCCGGCGCCATCCTGCGGCCGCGTGTTCCCACGGGCACGTCAAAGGCAGTGATGTAGGTAATCGGTACATCCTTTTCCCATGTATAGACAATGGGATCCATGTGATCCGGATGCGCGTGCGATGTTAACACGTAGACATTTCTGTATTCCGAAAGCCGTTCCGCCGTCAGCCGTTTATCCGCGGGCAGCGCCCCCGGCTCCTCCCAGTAATCAAAGACGAAGAGCGTGTCGGCCTTGGCCGCGGTAAACCCGCTATGATGGTAATAGACAATTTCACAACTATCCGTCACTGAAGGCCGCCTCCTTATCGGAAAGATGACATGATTATGACATAAAAACCCACAAATAGCAATGTTAAATGCCAATTTTGTACTGTATACCCCATTATTATATTAAAATATGGAAGTTTTATATCATAAATCCCCACCAACAGGCATTTTGGCTTTGATCAAGGGACTTCCGGCGGGCTTGGTTTTTTAAGCCGGATAGCCTCTCCTGTACGCAGTGCGAAGAGCCATGTTTCCTTGACGGGTTGTTTTGTCACCCGCGATAACCCCTCCGCGTATAAGCGCATATGCTCCCCGTACCGCTCCGTCAGCGTGACGGCATCCGCCCCGCGGTCCGATTTATAGTCGCACAGAATCCAGCCGTCCCCCTCTGTGAAGGCCAAGTCTACCACGCCTTGCAGCAGCATGGAACGGTCTTTAAAGTACTTAACGACAAAGGAATGCTCTCTTAAGACATGCGGGCTGGAAAGCATCCTGCGGCAAAGATCGCTTTGCGCAAAGGATTCCAGCCACTGAAGCGGTATGGCGTTACGTTCCTGCTCGCCGATAAACCCGTTTTGCGCCAACGCATCCAGTTGAGGCGGTATGTCCTTGGCAAAATTGATTTTAGACAGCGCGACGTGCACCGCGATACCCACCTCGGCCGCGCTGATGCCGGATGGCTTTTTCAATTCCTGCCGAAGCGTTTCCGCGGAGGAGGGCGCGTTATTAATGAGGTATTGCCCCAGCGCTTTGGTGCGGGCGGTTTCTTCTTCCTGCAGGTAATAATCCTTCTTAACAAATGCGTTTACCGATATCTTGCGCGGCAGCCGCGCAGGGGCCGTACGCGTCAACCGCGCCTTGACTTTTTCGTAAATTTCAGGCGCGACAGGCTTTTCCCATTCCTCCCTTGGGAGGGGATTACGCGTAAAGTTATCCACAGATGCTTGGGGTGCTTTTTCGTAAAAGCTGATAGTATAAGGGTTTCCGGGCTGTGGATATCCTGTGGACAAACTGAGCATAAGCCTTTCATGGCACCCCGGAACCAGCATCAGCCAGTCCAGATAGCAGTCGGCATTCATGATGCCGTAATCGCCGGAATAGGTAAACTGCTTGCGAAGCGGGTCGTCCACCGTGCCCATCAAAATCATTTTTTCGGAGGCGCGCGTCATGGCTACGTATAAAAGCCTCAAGCGTTCCGCGCGGTCTTCCGATCGGTTGATGTCTTGAATCGCTTCTTGAGCCAAGGTGCGCCTGGTGATACGCAGTTCCGCATTCACATACGGAATACCGATGCCTAACTCCTTATGCGGCTTTAACTTGCGCGTTTCTTTTATCAGCAGCGGCCCGCCCAGCCCCATGATAATCGTGACCGGGAACTGCAAGCCTTTACTGCGGTGGATGGTCATGATGCGTACCAGGTTATCTCCGGGAGCCAGGTCACTGAGCGCAGCGCTCTTTCCCTGCTCGCTGATGCGTGTCAATAGCCTAAGAAAACCGCTCAGCCCCCCGATACCGACGGTTTCATAACGGGCGGCATGCTGGCAAAGGAGCCGCAGATTGGCTTGCCGCATTTGACCCGAACGGCGCATGCCCGCCTGATAATAGAGCCCGCATTCGTGCATCATATCCCAAAGGAGTTTGTGCAGGCCCAAATGCCTGGCTCTGAGCCGCCACACGTCCAGTTTTTTCAGTGTCGCGCGGCATTTCTCCGCGGGCGCGCCCTCCCCGCGGGCAAAGGACAGGAAGGCGTCATAAAAGCTGACACGCCTGTCCGGAGTGGCGATACGGATATCCGCCAAATCCTCGTCCGAAAAATGAAACACGGGCAGCTTCAGCGCCGCGATAAAAGGCAGATCCCGTCTGGGATTGTCAAGCGCCCGCATCAAATCCAGCATGCGGCGTATTTCGGACAGCTCGTAAAAATCCTCGTCTTTTTCCGCGAATGCCGCTATTCCGGCCGCTTCCAACGCCTCGGCCAGCCCTGCCGCGATGTTTTTTGTTTGCGGTAATAAGATGGCGATATCCTTGTATGCCAGAGGAAGACCGGGTTTTCCGTCCCGCCCCGGAAGGCCGTTAGCCGTAAGATTGCCAATCAACTCGGCGGCTTTTTGAAACTCACCCTCCATCTTGTGGCGGGATGCGGCGCCCGTGCCCCTCACACGCGAGTCTTTTAATATATATAATTCCGTTTCGGCGGCCATGTCCGTTTCCTTGATTCCCGGATAAAGACGCGCCGTTTGATCGTAGTTAAGCTGCGTCACGTTTTCCCGCATGAGCGTTTCAAAAACGGTGTTGACCGTTTCTATGATATGGGGGCGGGAACGGAAGTTACGGGTTAAATAAATCTTCCGCGCGTAAGCGCTGCTGCCCTGAGAAAAGCTTTTTTGTTTGGATAAAAACAGCGTCGGGTCGCATTGCCTGAACCGGTAAATGCTTTGCTTGACATCGCCCACCATAAAAAAATGCGTGTCATCGCGGCGGATGGCATTAAAAATCGCCTCTTCCGCGCCGCCCGCGTCCTGGTACTCATCAACAAACAGGTAATCGCAGCTCCGTTGAATTTCCGCGCGTGCGGCGGGGTTAGCCAATATCTGAAGCGTCAGATGAATCATGTCATCATAGTCCATGACATTCGCTTCCTGTTTTATCACAAAGAAAACCGCGTGCAGCCTGGCAACAAAGTCTCTGAGGCCTTCCAAATGCGGCCCCATGGCATTCATGTCGCGGGCGGCCTTCTCGGGGTCGTACAACATGTTTTCCCCGGCGGCGATCAAGTCTTTTTTAAAGCGTTTGCGCCTGGCGGCCATTTGATCATGCCATGTCTTCGCGTCGCCTGTAAGGCCGCGTGAGCTCGGCGCGGTAACAAATTTTTCTTGATACACACGCGCTATATCTTCCGGTGTTTGGGCGTTTTGAAGGTTTGCGTAAAGCGCCAAATCGCTGTGTGCCGCGGTAAGCCATTTGCCTGCCGCCTCGGCAGATGACGCCATTTGCAAATACGCTTCCGCCTCCTTTTCCAAACCGCTCAGCTCAACGCGAAAGGCGCGCATCAGCGTCATCGCGTAGGGATGCGTCTTGAGCCCACAGGCGGTATACCGGCAGCGGGTCATCTTATCCAACCACGCGAACGGATCCGGCAGGGAAAGGATAAATGTGTAAAGCGGCGCCGCCATATCTTTTATTTCGTCATCCGTAAACGCGCCTGTCAGCGCGGCGTATCCTTCGGTAGGTTCCTCCGTCAGTTCATCCAGCGCCCTTTCCATCGCGTCCGCGAAGAACGCCCTCTTTTGCTCTTCATCCACCGCTGTGATTTGAGGGTCGACACACGCCGCGTAAAAATACTGTTGAACCAACCGGGAGCAGAAGCTGTGTATGGTGCCGATGCGGGCGGATGACAGCATCTCCGCCTGCTCCCGCGCGAAGCGGTTGTCTTGACCTGCGGCTTGATAAAGCGCGCTGCGGAGCCGCTCGCGCATTTCACCCGCGGCGGCCTTCGTATAGGTGACAATAACCATCTTCTTGAGCGGAACGCCCTTCAGGACGAGGCGAAGGATGTGATGAACCAATACGGCTGTTTTCCCGGAGCCTGCCGCGGCGGAAACCAGAATATCCGTATTCTCAGCTTCGATTGCCGCCTGCTGTTCCGGCGTCCATTCCGGCATCGGGAGCCCCCCTTCCCGCCTGTATTGTATCGGTTTACGCGGGTGTTGTAAATGTTCCACGTGAAACAACGTAACAAGGTGCGCGTTGTAAAATCGGCTTCATTGTGATACCATGGCCTTGCCGGAAGCGGTCTGCGTGGACATGGCGGAGCAAGGCCGGTTCCTTTTTTCGGAGGGATAAGCATATGCCAATCAAGATATTCGATAAAGAGTCCATCAAACAATCCATAGAAGGAAAGCTGCAAAGGTATAATGGGCGGACCATCCGCGAGGCGACCGCGCAGCAAATATACAACGCCGTCGCCTCCACGGTGCGCGACCAAATTATGCAAAGGTGGATGGCGGCCCGAGAAGAACGCAAACTCAACGAGAATAAACGCCTTTTCTATCTTTCCGTTGAGTTTTTAACCGGCAGGTCCTTATACGCCAACATGCTCAATTTATGCGCGACGGACGCGTATCAGGAAGCGCTGAACGAGCTGGGGGTAGATTTGAACGGCTTGCTGAAGGAAGAACCGGAACCGGGGCTGGGCAACGGAGGCCTCGGGCGTTTGGCCTCCTGCTTTTTAGACAGTTTGTCTACCCTTAACTTGCCCGCCATGGGCTGTACGATTCGCTATGAATACGGTTTATTCAAACAAAAAATCATGGACGGGCAGCAGGTGGAACTGCCCGATAATTGGCTCGCCAACGGAAACGTTTGGGAAATGCCCGTCATGGAGGATGTCTGCGAGGTTCATTTCGGCGGCACGGTGGAAGAAGTCGCGGGTGACAGATTTCGGGTTGAGCATAAAGATTTCTATACCGTTGAGGCGATTCCTTACGATATGCCCGTAGCCGGATATGATACGGAAAATGTCAATCCGCTTCGCATGTGGTCGGCCCGTTCGCCCAAACGCATCGATCTGATTAATTTCGGCCGCGGGGAGTATGTGAAGGCAACGGAGGAAACGCTTCTGGCGGAGGTCATCTCCAAAGTGCTCTACCCGGAGGACAACCATTACGAGGGACGGCTTCTCCGTTTAAAACAGCATTATTTCCTTGCTTCCGCAACCGTTCAGTACATCATTAAAGACTTTAAACGGGCTTACGGCACCGCGTTTCATTTACTGCCCGAAAAGGTTGTCATCCATATCAACGATACGCATCCGGGCCTGGCCATTCCGGAGCTCATGCGCATCCTCATGGATGAGGAAGGGTTGTCCTGGGAAGAGGCGGAGCATATCACGGTTCATACGATGGCGTATACCAATCATACCATCATGTCAGAGGCATTGGAGCGGTGGCCGGAGGAGATGGTACGTCAGCAGCTTCCGCGCATTTACATGATTCTGCAGGAAATAAACCAGCGGCTTTGCGAAAAACTGTGGGAACGCTTTCCCGGGGAGTGGGACCGCATCGCCGGCATGGCCGTCCTTTCGTATAATCAGGTGCAAATGACCAATTTGCTCATCGCCATGTCTTTTTCTGTCAACGGCGTCAGCGCGCTCCATGGTGATATATTGATGAACGATACGTTCAAGGATTATTGCCTGTATTCGCCCGGTAAGTTTTCGTATATTACCAACGGCGTTACGCACCGGCGCTGGCTGATGGCATGCAACCGCTCTCTGGCGGCGCTTATCAGCGAAACGATAGGCAATCAATGGCAGACGCAGCCGACGCAATTGGAAAAACTGCTGCCTTACGCGGACGACCCGTCCTTCAGGGACGCGTTTTATAGAATCAAGCAAGAAAACAAACGCCGTCTCTCACAGGAAGTACTCAAGCGGCAGGGTATTTTAACCAATCCCGACTTTCTGTTTGACGTGCAAGCCAAGCGTCTGCATGAATACAAGCGGCAGCTGCTAAACGCCTTGCATATTCTGGTGCTTTACAACCGTATCGACAGGGATCCCTCCTTCTCCATGGTACCGCGCGTCTTTTTCTTCGGCGCCAAGGCGCCTCCGGGATACCAGCGCGCAAAACAGATTATCCGCTTTATCAACGCGCTGTCCCGCTTAATCGCGGCGCATCCCAGGGCAAGCCGTTTCATACAGGTCGTTTTCCTTGAAAACTACGATGTCAGCCTGGCGGAGATACTCATGCCGGCGGCGGATGTGTCAGAGCAGCTCTCCACCGCCTCAAAGGAAGCCTCCGGCACCGGCAACATGAAATTCATGTTAAACGGCGCGGTAACCATCGGCACCATGGACGGCGCGAACGTGGAGATGTTCGAACGTGTGGGTGATGAGAACATCTATATCTTCGGCATGCGCGCGGACACCGTTCGCGATATGTACCGCGAAGGCGCGTACAACCCCATGACCATCTATGAATCCAATCTGGAAATTCGCGCCGCGCTGACCCAGTTGATTAACGGAGCGCTTCTGCTGGAACAACCCGCCGCGTTTCAGGATATTTATCACACCTTGCTCTTGGGAGAAAGCGGCGGCATGGCGGATCCGTACATGGTGCTGAAGGACTTCGGCTCCTATTCCATGGCGCAGCGGCGGCTGGATATGGATTTTAGGGACAGGGGCGCGTGGCTTAAAAAAGCCGTCGTCAACACCGCCATGTCCGGATATTTTTCCTCGGACCGTTCCATCGCCGAATATAACCAAAAAATATGGCATCTGACGCCGCTCGAAAACGAAACCGAATCGCCGGCGCGCGCGGATATCGGCATTTAGTCATGACGCATCATTCGCATCTGCCCTTCTACAGGTTTCCGCAGGATGCCGTTCCATGTGGAACAAAGTTGGTGCTGCGGTTTGTTTGCGCGAACGCCGACGCGGTTACCCTGCATATATGGGACGGAACAGAAACATATGTTCCCATGGCCTATGACGGCGTGCGGACCTATTCCGTAAAGTGGCAGGTTTCCGATGCCCCTCATGTCTGCTGGTATGATTTTATCGTTGTTATAAACGGGCAAGAAATATTCTATGGTAACGCGCAGGATGGGATGGGCGGCGAAGGCTGTGTTCAAAGCGGCGTCCGTCATGCCTATCAAATAACGGTGTACGATCCGGCCTTTACCGTCAGCGGCTGGATGCCCTCCGCCGTCATCTACCAAATATTCCCGGACCGCTTTTACAGGATGCCTACCGAATCCGTTTGCGCGCGCGGGGACAGGGTCTTTCGTGAAGAATGGTCGGGGGAGCCTATGTGGTATATAGACCCGCAAACGGAGGAACCCGCCGCGCACGATTTTTATTCCGGAACGCTCAACGGCATCCGGGAAAAACTGCCTTATTTACAGGATTTGGGCGTGACCGTGCTTTACCTGAACCCTGTTTTTAAAAGCGCGTCCAACCACCGCTACGATACCGGGGATTATCATGTAATCGATCCGCTTTTGGGTACCTGCGCGGAATTTTCATGTCTGTGCGCCGAGGCGCGGTCACGGGGCATGCGGGTCATCCTGGACGGTGTCTTCAGCCATACCGGGGCCGACAGCCTCTACTTTAACCGAAAAGGCACCTATCCTTCCTTGGGCGCGTATCAATCCGAGGATTCCCCCTATGCTTCCTGGTACCGGTTTACCCATTTTCCCAATCAATACCGCAGTTGGTGGAATGTCAGCACGCTTCCGGAGGTCAATAAGGAGGACGCGTCCTACAGGCATTTTCTGTTTGAGCCCTCCCAAGGCGTCGTCCCCCTGTGGCTTCGGCGGGGCGCGTCCGGCTGGCGGTTGGATGTGGCGGATGAGCTGAGTATGGATTTTATCCGCGCGCTGAAGCAAAGCGCCCGCCGTGAGGCGTGCGACGCGTTTATTTTAGGCGAGGTGTGGGAGGACGCATCTCACAAGATAGCCTACGGCGAGGCGCGCTGTTACTGCCTTGGCGATACGCTGGACAGCGTGATGAACTATCCCCTGCGTGCCGCGATCATCGCGTTTTTAACGTTGAAGCAGCCAGCGGGCAGCCTCGCCCGCCTGATACGCCGCCAGCAGGAGGTTTATCCCGTACCGTTCCGTTACGCGTTGATGAACCTGTTAGGCAGCCACGACAGGGCGCGTATTCTAAACGCCCTGGTACAAGACACGCGTGAGGACGCGCCGCCGTCGCAGCGCGCTCTGCCGCGCCTTGAACCGGATGATTACGCGCTGGCGTCCTGCCGGCTGGTGAAGGCCTATGAAATACTGTGCGCCCTGCCGGGCGCGCCGTCTGTTTATTACGGCGACGAGGCGGGCATGCAGGGGGGAGGCGACCCGTTTTGCCGGGGCCCCTTCCCGTGGGGTAAACAGGACAGCCATTTGCACCAAACCATCCGTTCCCTGCTGCATGCCCGTCGGGACAACGCGCTGTTTAGCCACGGAAAAATGGAGGTATCCGCGCCCGATGAGGATACCCTCGTCATTGTCCGTTATTTTGACGGGGAGGATGCCTTCGGCGGGGCGCGCGGGCATGAACGCGCCGAATGTGTCATCAGGCGGGAGGGGAGAGGCTCGCGTTGAAGACACGGTTATTCGTGACAGCCTCGTTTATGGCGGCGCTTTGCTGTATCACCACGTTTGCCGTCAGGATTCCCGCGCCCGTGCAAGGATATATTCATCCGGGGGACGGCATGGTGCTGTTATGCTCTCTGCTGCTGCCCCCCCTGTGGGGAGCGGCGGCGGCCGGGTTAGGTTCCGCCCTGGCGGATTTGTTGGCGGGGTATGCCCATTATGCCGCCGTAACTTTTATCATAAAGGCGCTCATGCCGCTCATTTGCGGGTTCTTATTTCGGTATGCGCTTCGGTTTACCGCAAAACGCGTTCTGCCGTTTGTTTTGGGAGCCATGGCGGCGGAATGCTGGATGCTGGCGGGTTATTTCATCTTCGCGGTGTGTTTAACCGGAAAAACTCCGGCGTTGGCCGCGCTGCCCCTTAATGCCGCGCAGGGCGTCTTTGGCTGCGCGATGGGCGCCGCGCTGTTCTCCGTCATCAGGCGCAACCCCGTTATGCGCCTTTATTTGTATCATTGGAAAGGAGATTTGTTTTATGACTGAGCCGCTTCAACT
>WRFT01000046.1 GCA_009776385.1 Clostridia bacterium | reverse complement strand
GGAGTTGGTCTTTATCCTCGACCGCAGCGGATCGATGGGCGGAATGGAAAGCGATACCATAGGCGGCTTCAACTCCATGCTTACAAAACAGCAGGCGGAACCGGGTGAGTGCCGCATCACGACGGTGTTGTTTGACGACAAATATGAAGTACTGCACGACCGGATAGACATCAAGGCTGTTCGGCGGATGTCGGAACAAGAATATTTTGTCCGCGGCAGTACGGCGCTGCTGGACGCGGTGGGGAAGAGCATTAACAAAATCGGCGGCGTCCAAAAGAACACAGACAACGCGTACCGCGCCGAAAAAGTGTTGTTTGTCATTACAACAGACGGCATGGAAAACGCCAGCCGCGAGTTTTCATACGAAAAAATAAGATCGATGATTGAGCATCAAAAGTCGAAGTACGGTTGGGAATTTATTTTTCTGGGCGCGAACATCGACGCTGCGGAAGTGGCAAGCCGCATGGGCATAGCGCGAAACCGTTCTCAGAGCTTCCACAACGACAGCAAGGGTATTGAGTTAAATTACGCTGTCATGAGCGATGTAACGGCTTGCTTCAGGGCCGCCCCAAGTAACACGAAACTGGACGATAACTGGAACGCGGAAATACAAGACGACTATAAAAAACGCGGAGGCAAGCGATAATGGGGCAGGGATATGGATTAAAATGCGAAACTTGTACTTACAGTATTTCCATCAAAATGGGCGTTGGAATGATGTACTCACCTCATGCGGTTTTTTATGGACGATGCGACGACCTAACGCAGAACTGGAGTACAGTATTTCCCGACGGGTTTTGCCGGGAAGGTAAACCATTATTATCTTCTCTCGTCAATTGCAAGCGGATAAAGAACAAGGCTTTCAAGATGCTGGCAGATGGTGCTGTGCCGCTAGAAAACGAATATGGACATGAGCTATATGTTTGTACGAAATGTATGAGGCTCTCGAATAGATTCCACTTCAATCTGGAATCATCTTCGGAAAAGTACGAACCGGACTACCGATGCACCGCATGTAAAACCTTACTTTCCCGTGTTGATGTCTGTTTTGACAGTAACGATAATGCTAGGTTTATTTATAAAAACCAGCAGGTTATTCTATGGAAATGCCCTAAATGCGGCGGCGACAGTCTAGTACATGATGGGAGTTATGTTATGTGGGATTAGGAATCGTATAAGGCAGGTAAAAGGTTCCGATTTCGGAATTACATTTTAAACCGTAAAAAAACCACCCGAAATCGAAAAACATATCCCCTATACATACGCCGCCGCGATGCTATACTGCGTTTGAAAAGGAATGAAAGACGCGGTGAGCCATGTGACCGCCGGTGCGGGCGAAGTCGTCGTATCTATGGAAGGCATATGCAAATCATTTCCGGGCGTGAAGGCGCTGGATGATGTTTCTTTTCAGGTGCGCTCCGGTGAGGTAATGGCCCTTTTGGGCGAAAACGGCGCCGGTAAAAGCACGCTGGTTAAAATTTTAAGCGGTGTTTACACGCGGGACAGCGGCAAGATGCGGCTCTTCGGCAAGGAGTATGGTGATTTAACGCCGCGTTTAGCGCAATCGCTGGGTGTGGCCATCATCCATCAGGAGCTAAACATGTGCGGGCATCTGTCCGTGGCGGAAAACATGTTTCTGGGCCGTGAAATCACAACCGCGTTTACCCTGTCCGGCAAAACGATGGAAAGGGAAGCGCGCCGTGTCCTGTCCGATCTTAAAATTGATGTGGATCCCGCCAAAGTGGTGGGGGAACTGCCCGTTTCCAAACAGCAAATGGTTGAAATTGCCAAGGCGTTACTGACAAACGCGAAAGTCTTAATTATGGATGAACCCACCTCTTCACTAACCTCAAGGGAAATCGAGGACTTGTTCAGAATCATCGGTGAACTGCGTGCCAAGGGCTGTGCGGTTATCTACATATCGCACCGTTTAGATGAATTAAAATATATCGTGGATCGCGTCACCATTATGCGCGACGGCCGTTTAGTCACGGTGATGGATTATAAAGAAACCACATTAAACGATATTATCTCATACATGGTCGGACGTGAGATAAAAGAAAAATTCCCGCGTGTTTCCCGCGAACGGGGGCGGGAAGTGTTTTGCGTACAGGGGCTGAACGCCGGGCGTATGGTACGGGATATCAGCTTTACATTGCATGAGGGTGAAATTGTCGGTTTCGCGGGGCTCATGGGCGCCGGCCGCACGGAGACCACGCGCGCTATTTTCGGCGCGGATCCCAAGACGAGCGGCCGCATATGGGTGGACGGTAAGGAAGTAAAAATAAATAGTGTTCGGGCTGCGATTCGGGCGGGCGTTGTTCTAGCGCCGGAGGACAGAAAGCGGCATGGGTTGTGTACAAAGCTATCCGTGCGTCAGAATATCACACTCCCAAACCTGGGGCGCGTGTGCGATTTTGGCGTCGTCCGTAAAAGGCGTGAAGACGCGATGTGCCGAAAAGCGGTGAGCGACCTGCAAATAAAAACGCCGGGTATGGATGTGGATGCGGCGACGCTTTCCGGCGGGAACCAGCAAAAGGTGGTCGTCAGTAAATGGCTGGCCAGCAACTCCCGCGTGGTGATGTTCGATGAACCAACACGGGGCATTGACGTGGCGGCCAAGGTAGAAATGTATCATTTAATGAATGATCTGAAGATGCGCGGTATTGCCGTGATGTTTGTTTCCTCGGAAATGCCAGAAGTTTTGGGTATCGCCGATAGGGTGATTGTCATGTGTGACGGGCGTATCACAGGCGAAATAAGCGGTGATCAAGCAACTCAAGAATCGGTACTCAAGCTCGCCACACGTTTTGAAGACAAGTTAGCGGCAGGTTAACGCTTTGCAGGATACAAGGGGAGGTAATAAAATGGCCGATGAACGCCGTGGAATAGGGCACGTGTTTCTTGTTATTACCCGCAAGTTACTTAAAATGATTCGTCAATTTTTTAGAATCAGAGGCATGCCATCCGCCATGATTGCCTTTGTGGCGCTGCTCGTGATATACGTTTCCTTCGGTATATCGGAGCCCGCGGTGTTTTCTACGCAAAACATCCTTAATCTATTGCGGTCTATGTCCAAGTATCTCATCATCGGTATCGGTCAAAGTTATCTGCTTATCACCGGCAATATTGATCTTTCTTTAGGTTCAACGGTCGGTATGAGCGCAATGATTTCAGCGACCTTAATGACCCGTGCCATGAACCCGTTTCTCGCGGCGGCCATCACGCTTGCGGCTTGCTTAGCCGTCGGTTTCGCCAATGGCTTTCTGGTTGGCAAGTGTCAGCTTCCGCCCTTTATTGCCACACTCGGCACCATGTTTACGGCACGCGGCGTCGCCTACATGGTCAATAATAACCGAAACACCGACACCATAGCCTCCGGTATCGGAAAGGAGGCCGCGACGGTCTTTCAAAACGTATTCTATTACGGCAAGTCCATTGGTTTGTTTAATACCTTCTGGGTGGCATTGGGAGTCTTTGCCGTCGCTTTCTTTTTATTGTCTAAAACACGTACGGGAAGGCACATTTACGCGATAGGCTCAAACGTGGAAGCCGCCAAATTATCCGGGGTCAGTGTGTTCATGACAACGACCAAGGCCTACATGGTCGCTTCCTTTTGCGCCTTCGTGGTGGGGCTCATTTTATGCGCTCAATCGGGCATGGGCAATATGGAGGCCGGAAATACATATGAAATGTACGCCGTCGCCGCGGGCGTCATCGGCGGCATTTCCCCCCTTGGCGGAACGGGTCTCTTACTGGGTACATTTATGGGCGCGGCGGTCTGGCAGACTCTGGAAAATGGGTTAAACATGATCAGCGCCCAGGTAGGACTGCAGCGTATTGCCATCGGCGTCATCGTTGTTTTCTCCGTACTGTTGGATGTTGTTATCAGGCGCGGAACACTGACGAAACTCCGATCGCTGCTCAAATCCGTTATAATCGGCCAAAGCCGTTTATAAATAATAAATAGGAGGGTTATCCATGAAAAAGGTACTCGCTATCGTATGCTCCTTACTCCTCCTGGCAAGCCTCGCTTCTGCGTTGGCGGAGGACACGACAATCATCGCGCTGATCACCATGGACTCGATTGACCAACACTGGATCGCCTTGCACGAGGGTGCTCAGGAAGCTGCCGAAGAATTCGGCGTGGATGTACGCTTCATGTCGCCCAATGTCAAGGATGACGCGCAGCAGATTGAGTGCGTCAACAACGCTGTTTCCGCGGGCGCAAAAGCCATCGTCGTTGCGGCGAACGGCCCGGATGCGATTTCCGCCGCCTTAAATGAGGCGAAGGAAGCCGGCATTAAAATCGTGTATGTAGACTCGCCGGCTAACGTGGAAGCGGAAGCGACCTTCTCTACCAACAATAAAGCCGCGGGCAAAACCGCCGGCGAAGAAATGATCGCCTATCTGGCCGCAGCCGACATCACGGAAGGCACCATCGGCATCATCAACGTCAACGCTGCGACGGACTCCTGCGTGCAACGCGAAGCGGGCTTCCGCGAGGCTTTTGACGGCACAGCCTTCACGCTTCTCGAAACGCAATATGGCGATGGAGACGCCGCTAAATCCCAGACGATTGCCGAGAACTATATCACGCAGGGCGTAGTGGCTATCTTTGGTTGCAATGAAGGCTCCACCACAGGCGCAGGAAACGCCATCAAGGCATCCGGACAAGATATTATCGGCGTAGGCTTCGACAAGTCCGATGCGATTATGGGCTTGATAGAGGACGGCTTCCTTCTGGCGACCATGGCGCAGAATCCGGATTTGATGGGCTACGAAGGCGTGAAAGCCGCCGTTGCCGCGATTGCCGGCGAGGACCTTGGCGGTAAAGTTGTTGATACCGGCGTCAGCGTATTGGTCAAGGAATAACTCATTACCATACCTGTATGGGCGGAGCCGTGGCTTGCGGCTCCGCTTTTTTATGGTATACTCATTTAAAAAGAACCGGAGGTAAATATGCTGCGCGTTGTCATCGCCGACGATGAGGAGCGGATTTGTAAGCTGATTCAAATATTGGCGGATTGGCCCCGTCTGGGCATGGAAGTAGCGGGTATCGCCACCAACGGTCCGGACGCTTTAACAGCGGTTATCCAAACGAATGCCGATATACTCATTACGGATATACGCATGCCGGGGATGGACGGCTTGGAACTCATCGCTAATGCCAAAGAGCTGCTGCCGGATTTGGAAGTGATTATTATCAGCGGGTACGCGCAGTTTGACTATGCCCGCACCGCTATCCGTCATGGTGTGGGCGAATACTTGTTAAAACCTATCAATAAAGATACGCTCAACGCCACATTAGAAAAAACCGCGCTGCGCTGCATGGATAAGATACGCGCACGCGGCGGCGCGGAAGGGCTAAAGGCTGTTAGCAAGGATGAAATTTCCGCCGCGCGCGAAACTTTAGTTATGGATTTGGCGGACGGACGATACAAAGCGAAAACAGTCCGTGAACTGGAAAATAGCTACCGCTTTAATGCGAAAGAGGCGGTTTTGCAGGTTTTCATTATCAAAATGGATTATGACGACGCGGTCTTCTCCGCTTCATCCCTGGATGTTGTACGCAACAGAATGGCCGGTGTTTTTAAGCCCGTCGCGGAAAAACTCGCCGCCGATTACGTCTTTGCCTATCCTGACACACGCATGATTGGCATACTCAACTACGCCGAACGTGAGGAGGAAGTGCTAAGGGACAGGCTCAGGAGCGGCTTGAATCAACTGGTAGCACTAAAAGACTTGTTCGGTGCAATCGTCTTCTCCATGTCGCTCGGGGTTATTGCGCGTTCGGCGGATACCCTGGCATACGCTTTTCAAAGCGCGCAGGATGCAATCGCAGACAGGCTGGTAGAGGGAGCGGAGCGTCTTATTGAGGTACGCGCTTCACGCAGTGGGGTCGATACGTTTCCATTGCTGGATCAATTCATAAAAGATGCCGTACGTGCTATGGAACGCAGGGATGCGGAGTTAGGGTATCAAGCGGTCATCGTACTCTCTGAAAAAGTGATGCGTCTGCCGGGAGTACACGGGCGTGATGTCTTACAATTGGTAAAAAACGCGGCCATACGGTTTTCAGCGCGCGCGGATGCCGAAACGCCGGAGGATTTGCTGAGGGTTTTTCAGGATAAAGCGGAACGCGCCAGTTCCGCGCGCGGCCTGTTTGATGCGCTGGGTACTTATATCGCCGATGTTATCCGCGATACGCTGGAACGCGAAAGAAACAGAGAAACGCGGCCGATACGCATGGCAAAACAGTATATTCGTGAACATTTTGCAGAACCGCTCTCTTTGGATGAGGTTAGCGAAGCCGCCGGTTTCAGCGCCGCGTACTTTTCGACGTTCTTTAAAAAGGAAACGGGCGAAGGGTTTAACAGGTACTTAACCGGTGTGCGTATCGATGCGGCAAAGGAATACTTGCGTGAAACGCGGATGCCCATCCATGAGATAGGAAAAAGAGTCGGTTATAATGATAACAAATATTTTATAGGCATGTTCAAGTCTGTAACAGGGCTGACGCCAAGCGAGTTTAGGAAACTGTACGGATAGGGGGATTTATGAAAAACCGCGGATCAATGCGCTTCATCAGCACGCGCGTTTTTATGCTCTTGGCGGTACTCTCCCTTCTGTGCCTGTCTGCTGCCATTTGTCTGGCGGTTGTCTTGCCCGGAGACAGTACAGTCTATGCCGCGGGTTCCTTGGCGTTGGTTCTCTTGGGAACGCTGATCGTTTTTTATCTAACCGTCCTGCTCCCGTATCGGCGTGCGGAACGGTTGATAAGTCTTTTTCTGGACGGGTATACGCCTTCGGGCATCGCCGAAGGCGGCGCAGGCCTCACGCCTTCCTGGAACAGGCTGATTCTGCGTGTTCAAGAGGAGTTGAGCGCTCCATACCTGCTGCAACTTTCCAAACGCCAGGCACAGTTCCGCGCGCTTCAAAACCAAATAAACCCGCATTTTTTGTATAACACGCTGGAAAGCATCCGAAGCGAAGCGCTGATAGGCGGCTTAGAAAGCGTCGCGGACATGACGGAGGCATTGGCTGTGTTCTTCCGCTATACCATTTCAAAAGATGAAAACTTGGTAACCGTTGAGGAAGAATTGCAAAACTGCCGTACCTACTTTCATATACAGCAATACCGTTTCGGGGAGCGGCTGGCGCTTCATATAGACTGCGATGAAGCGGATAAAGACTTAATACTGCGCTGCCGTCTGCCGAAACTCACATTGCAGCCCATATTGGAAAACGGTGTGATTCATGGGACGGAGTGTAAAATGGGGCAAGGGAAACTCACCGTGCGCCTGGATATCGCACAGGGCCGGCTGCGTATCCGTGTATCGGATGATGGCGTAGGTATGGACGAAAAAACGCTCATGAAGCTTAATGAAAGGCTTGGCCGTAGCGGCAGGGCTTTCAGTCAGGAACAAGCCGATACAACCGGCGGGGTGGCCTTGGTTAACGTGAATAACCGGATACATCTCCTGTTTGGCGAGGAGTTTGGGCTGCATGTCTACTCCATGGTCGACAGAGGTACCGATGTGCATATCACATTGCCCGTTATGACAAACGAACGCGAGGCGGGTTCGGGAGCCGTAGTATGAACGGCGAGGCGCTGCGCTTGGACAGGGTTACTTGCATCGAGCAAGGCTTAAAGGAGTTAAACCATTTTTGCCTGTCCGTCGGCGCGGGTGAAATCATGGGTTTGATTCCCGTCAATGAGACAGGGTTGGAAAAGCTTACCGGGTTATTAATCAAGAATGACCCGATTCATTACGGTTATGTCTATTATAACGGCCGATTGGTTAATCATTGGCTTAAATCCAACGGGAAGCTTAACAGAATCGGGCTCATTACAGGTCAAAACGGCTTGGCCGGCAACTTGACGGTAGCAGACAATGTCTTTGTCCTAAAACGGGGATTCGGCCAGCATGTTATCCGTCCGGATTTATTAAACCGCCAGTTACAACCCTTTTTTGAAGAAGTTTCCGTACGGATTAATCCCGGTGAGGTTGCGCAGAACCTGACGGCATTCGAACGCTATACCGTTGAAATTGTCAAAGCCGTCGTCGCGGGATGCAAACTGATGATACTATGCGATGCCGATGCCATCGCCGGCGATACGGAGTTGGGCAGGCTGGCGGATATGTTACGCCATTATGCAAAGAAAGGATATTCCTTTTTATATGTCAGCCGTCATGACGAGGAAATACGCCGTATATGCCAAAAGGCGGCAGTCATGATGGACGGGCATGTGGTAAAGGTATTGCCCGCGCAGGACGCGGATGCCGATATGATACGCAATATCGGGTTTGCCGACGAAGCATTACCCGCGCGGGTGAAAAGCTTAAGGATTGAAGATACGGTACCCGCGCTGGAACTGTCAAACATCCGCTCGGGAACACTCAAGGGGATGTCAGCCTCGTTTATGCGGGGGGAATGTGCCGTCATACAAGATCCGGAGAATCGTATCTTTAACGATTTAATTACCGTCCTTCGCGGCCAAGCGCGGCCCGACCGGGGTAGTATTAAGGTTAATGGCCGCCGCAACACGGGAACCGGCCGTGATATCGCTTGCATCGTGCCTGCTGCCGTTCGCACAATGCTGTTTCCGGAACTTTCCTATATGGACAATCTTCTGTTCACCATGGACCATCAGCTTAAGCGAATCTGGCTTCAAGCGTCCGCGCGGCGCGGTATCCGCGAGGAATGCGAGGGATGGCTGGGGAAGGATGTCTTTAATAAACGTATCGATGAGTTAACCACCATGCAAAAATATGAACTGGTCTATACACGCGTGCTCCTGCAAAGGCCGCAAGCTGTCCTGTGCGTACAACCTTTTATGCAAGCGGATGTTTCCCTGCGCGCGCGCGTCCGGGAACTGATACGAATGCTTTTAAACAGGAACATTGCGGTCATCATTTTAGCTGTCAGTTTGACGGATACGCTCTCTTTGGCCGATGTTCTATGGACTGTCAAGAATGGACTCGTAGAAAAGGCGGAGTCATTCTGTCCCGATAAAACCGTAGAAATTAGCCGGTAGGCATGGATGCCGTCAACGCCTCGCGCAGCGTGTTAATCGTTTGAGGCGAAACACCCGCGTTTATAAGGTATTCTTCAGGCGATTTGAAATGGTCGCGAAGATGCTTTAACAATCGGATCATGTTCGAATAATGCGATCCGGTCATATCATTCACCCGAATATGTTCAGTCAGCGTTCGGCTAATCTCGTAGCGGCTGATGATATCCATGTCCGGCACACCGCAAAGGCTTTCTAAAAACATGGCGGTCAAACCGGTTCTGTCCTTTCCGACTGAACAATGGAAAAGTGTGCCGCCTCGCTGCGCGCCTTCTTTTAAGTAATCCATCAAATCACAAAAAACATTTGCGCAGCGGTTAAGCAGGTGGCAGTAAAACGTAAACATGGTTGGTGTGTCCGGCTCGCTTAAGTTAATGCCCAAATCCTCTTCAAACCGTATATCGCCTATCAAGGAATGATGTATCCACGTAAAATGCGGATCGTTTGCAAGCGGATCGGGGGAAGTTTCAATCTCATACGCGGTCCGCAGATCGATGACCGTTTTAATATTCAATGTGTCATGCAGTGTGGCTATTTCCCGCTCACAAATACCCGCGGTGGGTAATGCGCTTCTGTAAAAGACACCCCAGCGCGTCATCCCTCCGGCAGTGGGCGCGCCTCCCAGATCGCGGAAGTTTGCGATATGTTCAAAAGGATAACGATACATGGGAATACGCATATATGGTCCTTTCCGCCGGGCTTTGTTGTGTTACGTCGCCGATTTACTCGCGGGCCGTAAACCCAAAGCCTGTTCCTGCTCCGCTCGAAATTGATTCGTGTATAAATCGAAATAATGCCCTCGGCTGCGAATCAATTCCGCGTGCGAGCCGCGTTCGAGTATTTCGCCCTTGTCAATAACCAGTATCAAATCCGCTGAACGGATGGTAGACAGCCTGTGCGCGACAATAAAGCTCGTTCGGCCGCGCAGCGTTGTATAAATGGCCTTTTGTATCTTCTGCTCTGTTTGTGTATCGACGGAACTGGTTGCCTCATCCAAAACAAACAGCGCCGGGTTCGCCAACAGCGCGCGCGCGAAGGATATCAATTGCTTTTGTCCGGTGGATAATCGGTTCCCGCCCTCGCCCACATCCGTATCGTAACCCTTTTCAAAATGGGAGATGAACTCTTCCGCGTCCACGAGCCGCGCCGCCTCTTCTACCTGCGCGTCGGTGGCATTCAAGTTTCCATAACGTATGTTTTCGCGAATCGTACCTGAAAACAAATGCGGTTCCTGCAGCACATATCCGAGGTTGGACTGAAGCCACAACTGCGATCGTTCCCGGTAATCAACCCCGTCGATGAGTATTCGGCCATCAGACGGCTCATAAAATCGGCATATCAGGTTAACGATGGTCGATTTTCCCGATCCTGTCTCACCTACCAGGGCAATGGTCTGCCCGGCTTTGATATGAAGCGTAAAATGGTTTAAAACTTCCTCCCCGCCCG
>WRFT01000045.1 GCA_009776385.1 Clostridia bacterium | reverse complement strand
TAATAAAATCTCCGTCTGTCATGACATTTAAGCGTTCCTCTCCGAATACGGCAATACCGGTGGGCCTTAAAACGGTAGACGCAATGCCTTCCATACCCGGCACAGCAGCTCCAATCTCCGCCGCGCGATACCCGTTTTCGACTGTTTCAGCTTCTTTTAATATAAACCCGCTCTTGGAAAGCCTGCCTTTTGAGGCCGATCTGAGCATGAAAACGACAGCTGAACCTATGACGGCTATGACCACGGCGGTCATGCCGAGCCCGGCCAGGCTACCATACGCATTCCAGGCGATGACGATGCTGACAATAGACAGAATGATGCCGGAAATCCCCGGGAGGCCAAATCCCGGCAGGAACACCTCCGCGATAATCAATCCGATGCCCGCTAAAAAACAAATGATAATTGGCAGATAAGTGCTTAGCATCCGATTCCCTCCCTTCGTTGTAACTAAACCGTATATAAACAAAGGTACCCGCTTACTAGTTCGCCTTATCCCTGTCCGTTTCCTTTTTATACTCGCTCAACAGACACTATAAACTAAGTTTGTCGCTTGAAAAGTATAGGGTTCCTCTCGATAAATTGCAAGAAAACCGAATGAGAATGATTTCGCTTGTCCTCGATTTTCTAGACAGAAACCCTATATACAGTATAGCTAATCAATCTTGACACAATATGCCGTATGCGATGATCTAAAAATGCCTACAAGCGAAATTATTCAATGATGATTCGTCTAATTACTGTGGCGCAGTTATCTCATAGATAGCGCTTTAATTATGAGGGAGGTTTCAATATGAAACAGTTACTGTCAACACTACTGCTGTTATGCTTATTTGTCGGTTTATTCGTAATGCCAACGAAGGCTGATGCGCCACTTATATGTGTAGTTAATAATCCCGATCCGGCAGATCGTTTACATCTACGTTCCGAACCCCGCACAGACGCAGCATCTTTGGGAAAATATTATAATGGAACACCTGTGTCAGTTTTGGAAGACAATACAGGCGGCTGGACAAAAGTATACATCGGCGGAGATGTCGGTGGTGCTGAAGGGTATATGCAAACGCAGTTTCTTGCGTTTGGTGATGATTGTGCAAAAGTAAAACTTGAATTGCCTTTATATCAATCGACTTCATCAGGCTGGAATCTCTATAATTCCCCACGCGCAAATCAGAATGATTTCAGAACATTTGGTTTAGAAAATATCGAAGTGCTTGGAATCATGGAAAACTGGTGGCATGTACGTATTCGAGAGCACACCGGTTACGTACCGTCAGACGCGCCGGCAATTGTGAACAACCCGAACTCGAACGATCGATTAAATCTTCGCGAAAAACCTCAAACGAACGCGGTGACACTGGGAAAATACTACAACGGAACGGTTGTTATAATGCTCTCCGGTGTTCAAAACGGCTGGGTAAAAGTTCAAATCGGTTACCTTCAAGGTTATATGGAAAGCAAGTTTCTTTTAATCAATGCTTGGAATGATACTGTCACAATTACAATCCCTACAGTAACAGTGAAAACTACAGTAGGTCGTCTGCACCTACGCGAAAGACCGTCTCAGAGCTCTGATTCACTCGGGTTATATGATAACGGCACTACTGTTCAGGTCCTTGGAATATCCGCGCTGTGGTGCCATGTTATGGTTGAAAGGAAGGCAGGTTTCATGATGACAGTGTACCTTAACCCAAAATTGTCATTCGAAGCTGCCGGAAGTGGTTCTGGCAGCATAAATGATAACACAGGGAACACGGGTAACGCTGCGACAGGAGGTTTGAACGGTTCATGGGGTGGTCCTGTCGGCGCACATCACGTGGCAAGCTGGCCTATATCCCCCACTGATTACAGTACCGTTATTGCTGTCGTACATAACTCTAACGCAGCTGACAGACTGCATCTACGGTCGGAACCTCGTGATGATGCTAAATCCTTGGGAAAGTACTACAATGGAGTTCGGTTGACGAATGCAGGGCAACCTGTAGGCGATTGGATACCTGTAAAGATCGGGTCTTTGACGGGATACATGAAAAAACAATATCTAGAATTAGCAGATACTCCGGGAAGTTCGCTTAGTAGTATAAAATCTGCAATGCCTATTATGAAAGTCAGTAATCCAAATACAGCTGCAAACCTTAATTTACGCGAGAAACCATCAACGACATCCAGTTCTTTGGGAGTTTATTCAAACGGAACAAAGGTTGTCCTGATGGGTTTCAATGATGAATGGGCACATGTGATTGTAGATGGTAAAATGGGGTTTATGATGGGGATATACTTAAAGTAGATGATTATATTCTATTCAACAACATATTTTAGAATATCTAGATAAACTGAGATAAAACATTTCATACTAGAAACGATTAATTGATCAGTATACTTGTAGAACTCCTTTAATCATTCTATAATATTCTATAACATATCCCAGCAACTCAACGATTTTGTATCGCTTAATTCTTTGAGTATCATCACTTTTTTGCTTGAATGGAGCGGAATAAATGCTAAAAACGATGGGGAAAAAGATAGGAATTATCGTCTGCGCATTGCTAATATGCCTCGCGCCGTCCGCACGAGCGGATGATAGACGGCTTATAACCAAAAGCGCATGGGAGGCTTACGGACAGGAAGAGCAGCTTTTATACAAGGAAACACCGGAAGTAATCCAGCGCATGCTGGAAACGGCATATGACGCGTATACGGAGGTGGGTGGGAAACGCCTGAAGCGCTCTAACACGTACACACGCTGGTATTACGGAGCCGGTAACGAGGTGGGCTGGTGTAATGTGTTCATTGCCTGGTGCATGGCGCAACAGGATATTGCGCTGTACCGCTTTAAGGAAATTTTTCCAATGCCCGAAGAGGAGATATTTCACATTAGGGTGGCGCGGATTCCGCAGCTGTTTAAAGCGTTTGAGACTGCCGGCAGGGTCAGCGCGCTGCCTCGTCCCGGATATTCGATTATATATGCCAGCAGATCGGGCTTATGGGAAATGCATGTGGGAATCGTATACAGCACTGAACTGCAGGCAGACGGGCGTTACTTGATTGAAACCATCGAGGGGAATCAAAAGGACACCATCAGGCATTACCTCTTTTTATACGATCCGCACACGCCATTTAAAGAGGGCAATATGCGCTTTTTGGAGAACGCGCCTGAGGGCGCGGACGAGTTATTGGTTATCACACCCCGCAACAGCGCCTGGTGCGTGAAGGGCTTTGGCGCGACGTGGAAATAAAGCTATAAATCTTTAACCTCCATGGCAAGTTTATCCAGATCCGCCAGATACGCCGCCATTAAACTTCGTTTATAAATGACGGCAGCGGGGTGGTACAACGCAAAAAGCGGCAGACAAAGTATAGGAGATATCTGCGCTTTATAAAGGTGCCCATGTCCCGTACCTATTGTTTTATCTTCCCGAAGAAGCGCTTTTAACGCAACACCCCCTAATGTGACCAGCATACGCGGGCATACGGCTGCAATTTCTCTGTTTAAATAAGGTATAAAGGCGTCAATCTCATCAGCGGAAGGTGTCCTGTTGATATGGTTCCCGGATACCGATAAGCGCGTTGGCCTAATTTTTACGGTATTCGAAATATAGAGTGTTTCTCTAGGAACGCCGACGTTTTTTATGAAAAAGTCGAGCTGCCTTCCGGCGCTTCCCACGAAAGGCTTCCCGAGCACCTCTTCCTTCTTACCCGGGGCTTCCCCCACCAGCATCATTAACGGGTTTGCTTCACAACCCGTTCCATACACGATATGTCCCGCCAAATGAGGCCAGCGTGACGCAACCATCCGCGCGCAATCTTCATTCACATGTTGAAGCTCTCTGTTCATATGCTTCCGGCCTCATGACTATAGATATCTTCATAAAGAGATAGTGTCATCAATTTATCGCGCAGCGCCTGCATGTCCTCCCATGCTTCTCGTTTCTTACTTACGTCACGCAGCAACGCGGAGGGATGATAAGTCAGCATCATCAAGACGCCTTTACGCTCAACCCACTTTCCCCTATCCCTTGTAACGCGAACCTCGCCTCCCAATGTATGGATGGCGGCAGTCGCTCCTAACAGCAGAATAACACGCGGGCGCAGCATCGCTACCTGGGCGCGTAAAAACGGAAGGCATGCGTTCGCCTCTTCTTGCGAGGGAGTACGGTTTCCGGGAGGGCGGCATTTTACTATATTACAGATATAGACGCGTTCGCGCGGAAGGTTGATTGCCATGAGCATACGTGTTAAAAGCTGACCCGCGGGTCCAACAAACGCTAACCCCTCGCGGTCTTCGGCAGCGCCGGGCCCCTCACCGATGAGCATCAGCGGAGCGGTTTGGCTGCCTTGCCCCGGTACCTTTCGCGTAGCGCTTTGACACAAAGTACATGCGTTACATTTAAGCAGTGCTTGATGCCAAGCATCCCATCTTGCGTCTGCGTGTAAGGCGCTCATTTTTATCGGCTTCCGAAGAAACTTAACGTTTGGTTCATATCCGCAACCACCCAGTTAACCAAGCTTAGGATGAGCGCTAACATGGCGAAGGAAACGAGCAGCCCGACGATGAGTGATGTAAAATTGAACAAGCCCGCCGCAACCTTAAACCGTCCGATTCGGCGAAGTCTTTTTTCCTCCGGCGGAATATCCCAGTCATCCTCTTCATCATATACTAAGTAATCATCATCGGAATACATATCGTCTTCCTGTTCATAGACAGGATACGTATAATACTCGTCGTCTTGAAAGTCTTCACGGCGCGCCATTGTTCAGCCCCCTTCATTACTCAAACCATGTGTATAGGTTAAGCTATACCCAATCCAGCCAACGCGCTTCCGCTTCAGGACGCCCTGTTAAAGCGCCCTCCCGCAGCAGGCCAGGGAAAGCCATCTGTCGCAGCGCTTCAAAAAGGACAATCGCCACGGCATTAGAAAGGTTTAAGGATCTTGCGCCCGGCAGCATGGGTATGCGTATGCATCGGTCATAGTATTTATTAAGCAGATTCTCCGGCAGCCCCCGCGTTTCACAGCCAAAGACAAGAAAGTCATCCTCGTGATAGGTCACCTGGTGATAACCAATTTCCGCTTTCGTCGATAAATAAAAAAGCCGATCATTTGCGCGTGCCGATAAAAACGTTTCTAAATCGTCATGAACAGTGATATCTGCCATTTGCCAATAATCGAGCCCGGCGCGTTTAGCGCGTTTATCATTTAGGATAAAGCCTAACGGCCCCACCAAGTGGAGCTTTGTGCCGGTAGCAGCGCAAGTACGAGCGATGTTACCGGTGTTTTGCGGTATCTCCGGAGTTATTAAAGCAACATGCAAACGGCAGGCACTTCCTTATCATGGTTAAACAGCTTTGAACACCGTGGTTATTGTAACGCACGGGCACGGAAAACTCAATCGCAGAAGCCGTCGCTGCAAGTTCTATAAACGCTGAACGCGCTCGGAGGAGCCGCCCATCGTCTTGAGCGTCTTCACTTCCTGTTCTGATAAGGACCGCCATGTTCCACGCAGCAGATCACCCAGTTTGAGCGGACCGAAACCCACTCTACGAAGCGATACTACCGTATGGCCAACCGACTCAATCATTTTACGAATCTGCCGGTTTCTTCCTTCGTGTACCGTAATGAGAACAGAGGTATAAAAAGGCGCCCGCTGTGTAACAAAGACTTTGGCAGGCGATGTCATGCGTCCGTCAATGATAACACCGGTACGGAGCTTGTCCAGCGCTTGATCGGATAATTGCTTGGAAACCTTGGCCATATAAGTCTTTTGTACGTGCCTGCTGGGGTGCAGCAGATGACGTGTCAACTCCCCATCGTTGGTCAGCAACAGTAACCCTTCGCTATCATAATCCAACCTTCCCACGGGAAAAAGACGAACAGGATAATCGCGGAATTTATCCATAACCGTTGGGCGTCCCTCCGGATCGAATACCGTCGTCACCTCTCCTAACGGTTTATAATACATTAGATAGTGTTTTTCTTTTACAGGTGTTACCGGTAATCCGTCAACGCATATCTTATCGCCGGGATGAACCTGTACACCCATTTCGGATACAGTCATGTCATTTAACGTAACACGCCCTTCGGCGATGATACTCTCTGAACCGCGACGTGACGCGACACCGCAATCGGCTAAATATTTTTGAAGGCGCATGCGTTCACCTCTTGTTTAAAGACCTTTACTGCAGCTGCGTAACCTTGAAAAATCTGCATACAGCATCGTCAGCATATCAAAAAAAACGATTTTAAACAAGTCGATATATGACAAGAAAAATAATAGTTATCTTATGGAATGACACAGTTGTTATGAAATTATTTTACATATTCATATAAATGTAATATAATGAAGCACAGTTCATGATCGGTGGTGAAGTGTATGCCCTTTTTAGACACGGTCGTAACGCTTCTGCCCAATGTTTTGGATAGTTCGGTTTATGTGATGATCGGGCTCATTTTTGCAACCGGTCTCCTGCGATGCGTTCTGCCGGTTATGCGAACCGGAACGCTCGTTAAGAAAGGAACAAAAAAGCTAATAAAAAAAGCTCCCTCCGGCAGTAATGGTGCGGATTGGCAAAACCCCCTTTTTTTAGGTAAGAAACTTCAATCGCATTGGCATAGATTCCTGCTCAACTCGGAACAGTTAACTTATCGGGGATTATCCCATAATGTAGACGATTACATTAACGATGATACCGTTGTTTACCGTCCCGGAAGCGGCCCGTTCGCGGAACTCATTCCCGGGTTATTAACATCACTTGGGATACTGGGTACTTTTATAGGATTAATGAGCGGTATGGAAAAGCTGGATTTCGCCGATACCGCCGCCTTAATCGATGCGATACCAACGCTTTTATCCGGCATGCAATACGCTTTTGCGACTTCCATTGCGGGTATTACCTGTTCCATTGTATTTAATATTTTGTACCGCATCGCATCAGGCCGTGCCTTCAAGGCGTTGGATGCTTTCTGCGATGTGTTCTCACAGGTAGCGCTAAGACGAGCGCCGGAAGATTCCGTACAGATGCTATGCCAGAATCAGGACAGGTACATGGTTTTAACCGGCTTGTCAAATGACGTAAGCGCCCAAGTTGCCGTTAGCGTAGAAGGCGCCATCGCCCGCTCGATGTCGCCTGTCACCGCCTCCATGGATCGTTTCATCAACGCAGCAACCCGTGAACAATTGGATGGTATAAACCGCATCGTCACACAATTCATTAATAAAATGAACACAGCGCTTAACGGGCAATTTTTAGAATTAGGCCAAACAATGACCGCATTGAACCAAAATCAAGCGGCGTCTAACGAAATGTTGAAAGATACTTTATCCGCCGCTTCCGGTTTGACGGACAATTTGTCTGTGTTGCATGGGAGCATGAATGAAATCATCGAGCGATTTGAGACATACCTTGCCAAACTGACAGCTTACAGGGATGACACAGCGATGTTTGAAACGGAATCCGTTGAACTGCTTCGTAAGATGAACCAAACGCAACAGCAACAAACACATGTTTCAACCATGGTACATGAGCATCAAATAAAGCTTGAGAAACATATAAAAGACTATGCGTCTTACAGCGAAACCATGTTAACGGGCATTAAACATCTCGGAGACGCGAGCGCCGGCGGCATCGAATCAGCGTCGGAGCATTTCAAATATACAGCCAGTTTATTATCAGAGAGTTACGGTTCGTTTGTAGAGAACATCACTGAAGGGTTCAGCCGTTCTTTGGCCATGTTTGATGAAAGCATTCACGATATCCTAAGAACGCTATCGGGGGAACTGGAGCGTATGACCGAGTTGAAAACCAGAGACGGATTGATTATAGCCTTTTCGCAAATACAACAAACGATGACTGCCATACAGGAAACATTGGAAAAGTACATTTTTAAGCAAGCACCAAGCACCCGGGGCATCGCTGCGGAAGGCACAGGCAATGAGTAACCGAAACACCCGCTATACGCGAAAACCCGGACGCACGGACGGAGGTACCAGTTGGATTTCTTATTCCGACATGATGGCCGCCATGCTTTTGGTTTTCGTGCTGCTGCTTTGTTATAACTTGTACCGGTACTATACGGTATTTGATATCATGAGCACCGAACTCCAGCGACAGGCGACAGAACTCATCGATCAAGGCGTTTTGTTAGACCGGCAGCAAATGAACCTTCAAGCGCGTGAAGATGAACTTCTTTTAACTCAGCACGCATTGGTAACCAAGCAACAAGAATTAGAAGACAGCCTTGAAGCGTTAAGCGAAAAGGAAGCGGAATTGGTTAAAACCCAGGCTCTGTTGACCATTCAACAGATGGACCTGGACGATTCCACGCTTCGCCTTCTGCAACAACAGCAACTGATGGATGACCAACAATTAAAACTCGACACCTTTTTAGGCGTCCGAACACAAATTATCCAAGACTTAAGTCAAACTTTCTCACAAGAGAGTCTGCGAGCATCGGTAGATATTACAACGGGCAATATCATTGTGGAAAGCACCGTTTTCTTCGATACAAATAGGGCTGATATAAAGGAATCGGGAAGGCAACTCCTAAACCGGTTCATTCCCGTATATCTAAACGTTCTGCTAAGGCCTGAGTACAGTGATTATCTGGGTGCAATTATCGTGGAAGGCCATACCGACACCCAAGGAACTTATTTATCGAACTTGGAACTGAGTCAACGGCGCGCGTTGGCGGTAGTTACTTACTGCCTAAACGATATGCCGGGGCTTAGCCAGGGGCAACGAGCCGCGCTTGAGAAAATAATATCGCCTACGGGACGCAGCTATTCCTCACCCATTTATAATGCTGACGGAACGGTGAACATGGAGCAGTCCCGACGCGTTGAGTTTAAATTCAGCTTAAAAGACACCGAGATGATAGAAGAAATTAACCGTATTTTATCCCAATAATAAAAGGAGGCATTTGTCGTGAAACGCGTTGCGTGGGGGCTGGTCATTCTGCTTTTAATTATCGTGGGATGCGGTGTGTATTTATACACTACAGCCCATATCACGTTGGAGGACATCTCCCTGTCCGTCGCGCCCGCGACGGAGTATGCGGCACAGTTTTACGATTATCAACGACGGTTTGAAAACGAATCGATAACGGGAATCCTCTTTCAAAATACATTGACAGGCACAGCGGAAGAATACGCGTTTCGTACTTACGCCGTAACCCTTTCCAACAGATGCCTGATACCGGCAGAAAGGATTGAACTGCAAATTGTTCCGGTGGAAGGCGATGTTTTACAACTATTAAACGAACCGGCGCCCCTCCTCGCTGCCGGCAGCAGCGGTACACTCGGAGCGGTTTTGTTGACGAACGCTTCCGTTCACTCCGTACGAGAGATCATCATAACGTATTATTTATGGGGATACCGATTCACCATACGCCATACTTACGGATAGTCTAATCCGCGATTAGGCGCAAGAGGGGGCTATCTTTCTTCCCTAAAGTAATTGACACCGCAGGCGGACGGCTGTTGGTTTTCTTTGCGCATACGGATGGATGAAACCACTAACACAACGCAAGTAACCGCAAATGGCACCATTGAAAAAATAGAAGGCGGAAGCGCGAGAACGCTTAACGGTACATACAGACGTAAAATACTTAACGCGCCGAAAATCAAGCTGCCCAATATGGCACGCAATGGTTTCCATGACGCGAAAATTACCAATGCCACCGCAATCCAACCTTGCCCGGATATGATATTAGGCTGCCAATTGCCAACACAAGTGACCAATGAGATATAAGCCCCGCCCAGGGCACATATGCCGCCTCCCACCATGATATGGATGTATTTGTTTAACGTGACGTTCACACCCATCGCATCTGCAGCAGCCGGGTTTTCACCAATAGCGCGCAGATTGAGTCCTCTTTTGGTACGGTTAAGGTACAAACTGGCCAATACGGCCAGGAGGACGGCTAAATAAGTGAGTATGCTATGATTAAATATCAATCTTCCGACAACGGGAATCTCTATCAGCCTACCGGGTGTTATCGGCAGCAGCGCATTTCTGACATTATCGGACAATGATAGCGTTTCTTCCGCGGAGAATTTCATGTTTTGCCCAATGAAGTTGGCTATTCCTGTTCCGAAAACGGTTAAAGTCAATCCGGTTACGTTTTGATTAGCACGTAAGGTAACCGTTAAGAAGGCGAATATTAACGCCGCGAGCATTCCAAAAAGGAAGCACAGGCAAAGGGCAAGCCACGGATTTTGCGACCTGACGGCGGCGGCATATGCGGATATCGCTCCGACATACATTAAACCTTCCACACCCAGATTTAAGCTTCCGGATTTTTCTTGGATTATTTCACCAATCGTTCCAAATAAAAGCGGTGTTCCCGCCAATATTGAAGCATATAAGAAAGACTGCAAGAGGCTAAAAAAACTCATATTACCGCCTCCTTACGAAACGCCAGGCGATAACGTGTAAAGAACTCGCAGCTTAACACGAAAAATAAAATGACACCCTGTAAAATATCCGCCATAGAAGAAGGAATGTTATACTGTGTTTGTATGACGGAGCATCCTTTTTGCATCATAGCAAAGAGGAAGGACACCAGCATAATCACAATGGGAGACAAATTAGACAACCATGCGACAGAAATAGCCGTAAACCCGCGCCCATTGGCAATCTGTTCGGATAACTGCCTAT
>WRFT01000044.1 GCA_009776385.1 Clostridia bacterium | reverse complement strand
TGGATTTGGATATTATCACCGACGCTTCACAGGTCATAGAGGGCGCCGAATTGGAAGAAATGACCGATGCAGAATTGATAGAAAATGTGCGCCGCTACAGCGTATACGCCAGGGTACAGCCGGAGCATAAAACCCGAATCGTGAGAGCATGGAAGGCCAACGGCATGGTCGTTGCCATGACAGGTGACGGCGTAAATGACGCGCCATCCATTAAGACGGCGGATATCGGTATCGGCATGGGTATTTCCGGCACCGCCGTGACCAAGGGCGTCAGCGACATGGTGTTGGCCGACGATAACTTTGCTACCATTGTCATCGCCGTAGAGGAAGGGCGTAAAACTTACGACAACATCCGCAAGGTTATCCAATTTCAGCTGACGACTAACTTAGCAGAGATTGTAGCCGTATTTTTGGCTTCCATGCTGGGTTTTAAGCTGTTCAGCGCCGCCCATTTACTGTGGATTAATTTGGTGACCGACTCCGCGCCCGGTTTGGCGCTCGGTATGGAAAAAGCCGAAGCCGACCTGATGCGGCGCCAGCCAAGGCCGGCGAACGAAGGGCTGTTCTCCGGTGGGGTCGGCGGGATGATGATTGTGCAGGGTGCTTTTATGGGCCTGCTTATCCTGTTTTCATATTTTATGGGCGGGTATATAGAGCACGGTTCTTTTAGCCTTGGCGCAAGCGCGGACGGCATGACCATAGCATTCCTTACCACCAACTTTGTAGAGATGTTCCGGGCATTTTGTGTCCGTTCCCTGCAAGGTTCCATCTTTACAATGAAACGCCGCAACTGGTGGCTGTGGGGCGCGTTCGTGTGGACGTTTATCCTTACCTGCAGTGTTATCTATATCCCTGTGTTCCGCAACTTGTTTGGGTTTACCGCCATCAGCTTCCAAGAGCTGATGATCGCATTGGGGCTTGCTTTGACTGTCATTCCGGTCTCGGAAGCAGCCAAGCTGGTTCATCGGCTGCGAATCCGCAAACACGCAGCGCATGATAAGCAGCCTTCTCAGCTTACGCTTGATTAAGGTACTTATCTGTTATTCGGTAGTGGAGCAACACGATGCGTCGCTGCTAAACGAGATAGAAAATGGCTTTTAAGCCACTATGACAACCCGAACGCAGCCGGATCCGGCTGCGTTTCTTTTAACCAGTAAGCGGATCCGTCCCCTTCACGCCCCAAGAAGCCTAAATCGCACAGATCGCGCCTGAGCATGGCCCAATCGGAGAAGGTATGCCAGTTCATTAAAAGCTGATTCACTTCTTTTTCTGTATAAAACCTGCCGCTTTCAAATTTTTGAGCTAAATAAAACAAGGCGCGTATTTGCATCTTGCGTTTGGCGGGATAGGCTGTTAAAAGCCCTTCTTCATTTAAAAACGGCTTGAGTTCCCGTGTCATTTAGAGACATCTCCTTTTATACTGTTCCGTGCGTTCCGTTTTCTAACGCCGTATTTAGGTCCTCTATCATTTTTAAGAGCGCTTCGGGGGTAAATTCCTGTGAGAACATAAGGGCAGACCTTAAGGGCATACCGCCAATCATGGCAATGAACTGTTCTTGAGAGAAGACATCACCGACCGCAAGGGAGGGCAGGGAAGCCAGCATCCCCTGCACATAAGGACGGATTCTGCCATCGGCTAATAAATCACCCAGGGTTGTGTTCATACCGACGTTTTTCAAGAACCCCTGTTTTTCAAGTGTGACAGGGGCGGCAAGGCGAATATCTGATGAGGATGCCCCCACGCGAACATCATAAACGCCGGCATCGGCAAGCCATCCTTCCCCCTCTTTATACCAACGGAAAGCGCGTTCGGAAAGCGTTAATCGTATGGTTTGCGATTCACCCGGCGCTAACTCCGCCTTGGCAAACTGCCTTAATTCCATCTCGGGCCTGTGCGCGGTATTCCGCGGGGCGACATACACCTGCGCAATTTCAGCGCCATGTACCGCTCCCGTGTTTTTAACGGTGAAGGTCAGGGTGAGGAAATCCCCCTCGCCTATCTTGTCCTGCTCCAAAGCTAAATCGGAGTAGGTAAAATGGGTATAGCTCAACCCGTGCCCGAAGGGAAAAAGCGTCGGAATGCCGCGTTTTTGATAATGACGGTACCCCACATAGACACCCTCACCATAATCTACCTCATCACCATGCCCGGGGAAGTTGCCGTATGCGGGTGTATCTTGAAGGCGCAGCGGGAAGGTTTCAGACAGCTTCGCGCACGGGCTGTACGCGCCGAACAGTAAATCCGCCTGCGCCTCCCCCACCGCCTCACCTGCCAGGAAACACTCCAACACAGCGCCGACACGATCTATCCAGGGCATGGAGACGGCTGATCCGTTCACCAATACCACTGCTGTTGGAACTCCCACGGCCGCCACAGCCTCGATGAGTGCGTTTTGCGCTGCGGGTAAATCGATACCTTCCCGGTCGGAACCTTCCGCGTCCAGGCTATCCGGGAGCCCCATGAACAACACCGCCCTGCCGCAGGACCGCGCCGCCTCAACGGCTTCCAATAAAAGGTGCTCGTCCGCGGTAACGGCATCGGCCGCCACACCCTGCGCGAAGACAGGCTCGCCATAGGCATGCGACGCTTCCCACACGCTGACGACATGCTCGGTATGCACATGGGAGCTGCCCGCGCCTTGATAGCGGGGCGATTTTACAAAGGGACCTATCAGCGCTACCTTTTTGTCTTTCGGGAGAGGTAAAATACCCTCGTTTTTAAGCAGCACCATGGTTTGCCGGGCTATCCGCCTTGCCGCCTCATGATGCGCCTTTCTATCAAACTCCGGGGCGGTATTATCCTGCGTGACGCGCTCCGCTAAACGCAGGATACGTTCAACGGCGCGATCCAAGACTTCGGGTTCAAGGGTTCCATTGGACAAGGCTTCCAGAATATTATTCGTGTTATAGACGCTGCCGCCCGGCATTTCCAGGTCACCACCCGCCTGAAGCGCCGGTACCCGCTGATAACAGGCGCCCCAATCGGTAATGACCGCACCGTCAAACCCCCATTCATCCCTGAGGATATCCGTTAAAAAGCGGCGGCTTGCATGGACATACTCCCCGTTAACCCTATTGTAGGAGGACATGACCGACCACGGACGCGCCTGCTTGACCACCTGTTCGAATGACGCCAGATATATTTCCCGTAAGGTACGTTCGGAAACACGCGCGGACACGGTCATACGCCTGGTTTCTTGGTTGTTAACGGCAAAGTGTTTTAAGCAAACGCTTACGCCGCGGCTTTGCAAACCACGCGTAAAAGCCGCGCCCATTTGTCCGGATAAATAGGGATCCTCCGAGAAGTACTCAAAGTTGCGTCCGCACAACGGGCTTCTTTTGATATTCACTCCGGGGCCTAACAGCACAGACACGCCCTGCGCGCGGCATTCATCCCCTAATAAACACCCCATTTCATACAGCAGTTCCTCGTCAAAGGAAGCTGCCGCGCCTGCGGCGGTGGGAAAACAAGTCGCCTCCTCGCTTTGGCTGTCCATGCCGCCGGTTTGCTTTCTGAGGCCATGCGGCCCGTCCGCCATTGTCACAGACGGAACGCCCAAGTGTACCAAGGCAACCGTATGCCAAAAATCCGCGCCGGAACATAGATCCGCTTTTTCCTGCGGTGCCATCGCACTGATAATAGCGGGAATATTCATCATAATACCCCTCTCCTTTATAAAGTGTTTTGAAAAAATTATCATTTATCCTGCTTTAACTGACACGGGCATTATATGGGACATTTAAAGCTTTTACAAGCGGCGCTGTCAAATAGAGAGAACAAGCGGTCATACTGAAAACAATTAAAACAATTCCTCGGAGCCGTGTCACGGTATTGCCAGACAGTGTATAATAACGGAACGCGGTTGATACACCGCGGCGGAGGTGAAGCGTATACACGGACTAGCCGATATGACCCGCGGCAAGCCTTCCTCTCATATCGTGCGCTTTGCCCTGCCGCTGATGGGCTGCTACGCGTTGCAGCAACTCTATACGCTGGCTGACGGCATTGTGATTGGCAGGTTACTGGGGGTTCAAGCCTTTGCGGCCGTCGGCACGGCCGGTTTTCTGGTTTGGATGGTTATCAGCCTCGTTATGGGTTTTACACAAGGCTTCGGCACACGAATGGCACAGCGATTCGGTGCGGGTGACACGGAAGGCTTCAGACAATCGGCGGCCATGGCTGTATGGATTGCCATCGCCGTGGTATCGGTCATTATGGCGGTTGGCCTGGGAACGGCGCGCTCGCTGTTGTTATTGCTTAACACACCGGAAGAGCTGATAGCCAACGCACTGATATACCTACATTGTATTATAGCCGGCTTGCCCGCTTGCATGGCATATAACCTTTACGGCGCGCTGCTTTACGCTGTCGGTAACAGCAGGACGCCCCTACTGGCTATCGCTTTAGCGAGCGTTCTAAGTATCTTAGCCGATGTTGTTTTAGTCGCCTTTTGCGGCGCGGGCGTAGCGGGGGCGGCGATCTTAACGGATTTGTCGCAGTTATGTCCGTTTGGCATCTGCTTTGGCACGCAACGTAAAATGAAAATGTTAATGCCTCAAACAAAAGATTTTAGACCGGATGCGCGTGTCATCCTCGATCTGCTTCGCCTGGGCGCGCCGCTTGCGGCGCGTAACGCGGTTATCGCAACGGGCGGTTTGATGGTGCAGGCTGTTGTGAACGGTTTTGGCGAACTGTTTGTCGCGGGCTTGGCAGCCGCTAAACGCTATTACGGTGTGCTCGAAATCGCTTGCGCCGGTTTAGAAGTCGCTACGGGTACCTTTTGCGGGCAGAATGCCGGAGCGGGCAATTTTACGCGCATCAAGCAGGGCTTGCGTGTATCCCGCAGACTGGGGCTCTTCGCTTCCCTTATGATTGCCGTCCCCGTCTATTTGCTGGCCCCGCATCTTATCGCGCTGCTGGTTACGGATAGCGCGGGCGAGATATCCGTAGTATTTAAGCATGGTACAAACGCGCTGCGCGCCATGGCGTTATGCCTTCCCGCGCTCTATTGGCTATGCTTGCATAGGGCCGCCATTCAAGGCATGGGATACATGACCGTTCCCGCTCTGTCGGGTTTTACAGAGTTATTGTTCCGGCTTTTATCTGTCCATTTGTTAACAACGATGATGGGCCTTTGGGGCATTTATCTGGCGGATGGTATCGGATGGGCGGCAGGCGCGCTTTTAGTGTTTATCACATATACCTGTCTGATTAAAAATAAAGAGCGTTCCGCAAGACGACTCATCGCCTGAGAACGCTTCGTTGATTATAGGAATAAAGGTATCTGATATGTTATTCCACTATACTCTGGTCTAATATAATGACGCTTTCCGGCGTCGTGATAGCGGGGATACTGCGTGTGGAAACCGAGTAGGTTACCAGCAGCAGTTTATTGGCAAGATCGCCCGTGTACGCATCGCCGTTTACGTCTTGCACCCGCATTTCCTCATCGGGTTTTATCAGAAGCGTTCCATCCAAGCTGATGCCTTCTTCATTAAACACGCCCAGATACGCAATAGCGTCATCCCGCACGGGTAAAACGGCAACGGCCCGATACAGCGGAGGATAAATGGCCGGCATAATAGCGCCCATATCGTAGAAGCACCATAGGTCGGAACCCACCTCCGGTACAAAACCTACCGGCACATAGGTATGCGCCTCTATCGAAAAGACAAATTGACCGCTTTGCTCGCTTTCTGCCGTTAGTAAAAATGCATCATCCACGGACACATTCGTGACCGTACCGGTTAAGAACCCATACAAATCACGCGGCAATTCCGGCACTTGTATGGTTGTTTCTGCCGCGGTTAGGTCATTCCCCGTGACAAGTAAAAGCGGCGCAGCGAACAGGAGCACAACCGCCGTTAAAAGAGCTGCAGCTTGCATCATAATGCCTCCTTCATCCGCATCCGCGGATAAATAATTACTTTTATCCTTTTACCGCGCCGATCATGACGCCCTTGACAAAATACCGCTGCAGGAAAGGATATATACAAAGCACCGGTACTGTGGTGATAACAATTGCGGCATACTTAATGGTCTCGGCAAACTGGTCGATTTTATCGTTTTCCGTCACGGCGGCGTTGAGTATGTCGGAGTTGGCAATTAATACGGCGCGCAGAATGTTTTGTATCGGCATCATGGCATTATCCTGAATGTATAGGGTGGCCGGGAACCAACTGTTCCAGTGGCTTACGCCGTAATACAAAAGCAATACGGCGATGGTAGGCATGATAAGCGGAAAGATGATACGAAAAACGATGACCACATCATTGGCGCCGTCGATGTACGCGGACTCCTTTAAGCTGTCCGGTACGGCCTCGATTGCCGTTTTACAAATGATGCTGTTATAAACACTGACCGCCGTAGGTAATATAAGCGCCCATAACGTGTTGGTTAGGCCTAAAGAACGGACATTCAGATAAACAGGTATCATGCCGCCGGAAAAGAACATGGTAAACATGATAAGGGCGATGATCGGTTTGCGCAGCAACATACCGCTTGACGCCATAAAGTATCCGCAAAAGAGCGTCATGATAATGTTAACAGGCAGCGCGCCCGCCAAAATAATCATGATATTCTTATAGCCTGAAACCAACAGGGGGTGTGAGAATGCCAGGCGGTACGCGCCCATATTAAAGCCGCGCGGATAAGGAAGAAAACCGGGCGTGGTCAGCAGCGCGATATTATTGGAAAAAGAGGCGCAAATGACATAATACATGGGATATAAGGTCACAAGGCACAGTAATATCAATAACGTGGCGTTAAACACATCAAAGGCACGCTCTCCCGGCCCCGGTTTAAGCCATGCACGCGTTTTTCCCGTTGCCGCGCCGCTTGAGGACATAAAGTTCGCGCCTCCTTAAAACAAACCGGATTGGGTGGTGCGTTTACTGAGCCAGTTAAAGAACAATAAGAAGCTGAGGTTAACGACGGAATTAAACAAACCGATGGCGGTGGCATAGCTGTAGGAGGGATTAGAGGATACGATGCCGCGGCGGTACAGATAGGTTGATATGACATCGGCTACTTCATAAATAGCCTCGGAATAGAGCAGTATGATTTTTTCAAACCCGACGTTTAACACACTGCCCATTCTAAGGATGAAAAGGATGGTAATGGTGGGCAGTAAGCCCGGCAAGGTGACATGCAGCACCTGTTTCAGCCTGCCGGCGCCGTCGATACGGGCCGCCTCGTATTGTTCCTGGTCGATACTCGAAAGCGCGGCTAAATAGATAATGGAGTTCCACCCGATTTGCTGCCAGATATCGGATATGACGTAAATCGGATAGAAGGCGTTTTTATTTAAAAGCAAGTTTTGTTTGGTTCCGCCGAACGCGACGGCTATCTGACTGAAAAGGCCGTTGTTTTGGCAGTAGACCTTCACCAACGCGCAAGTGACAACCAAAGAGATGAAATACGGCATATAGGTTATGGTTTGCACGGTGCGTTTAAACCTGCGGTTACGTACTTCGTTAAGTAAAAGCGCCAGCAGAATCGGCGCGGGGAACCCGAAAAGGATGTTTAAAAAACTGATGGAGAGGGTGTTGCGAATAATACGCACCAGGTAAATATCATTAAAAAAATTGGTAAAATGGGTGAGCCCTACCCACTTGCTGCCCATGATGCCCAACCGCGGGCGATACTCCTTAAACGCGATGATTAAGCCACCCATCGGTTTGTACGCGAATAACGCAAAAAAGACCACCACGGGCAGAATCATAAGGTATTTGTACTTGTGTAACCTAAAATCTCTTGCGATTAACTGCCCCAAAGACCTGCGCCCATGCGCATCAAAAGGGTTCTTCCGCGCAGCACGCCGCGCCGCATCCGTCATATTATCCTCCATGCCCCTGTGTGGAAATAAGCAGGGAGGGGGAGTGCTGCTCCCCCTCCCTGCTAATTATGTTTACCTTGTTAAGTACCTATCGTAAGCAGCCTGGCGGATTTCCAGCATCTTGTAAAGGCCAAGCGCTTCCAACTGCCCGATATACTCATCCCAGTCCGCCGCGGTCATTTCGCCTGTAATGAGCTTGGCGCAGGACTCGGCGACGATGGTGGAGATGGACGCGCGTATGAAGTCGTTCTCGGCGCTTTCATCGGCGGTCAGCGTAATGCCCGGAGGCAGCTTCCACTTGGAGGCGACATCGATATTGGGATAGAACCACAGATTGTTCGCATCGATGGACGCGGATGTGTTCTTCAAGTACAGGAGCCTCGTTTCCTGAATGCAATTGCCGCTCCAGGTGGACCCGCCGTACTTGGCGATGGCGTTGTTCAGGCCGTCCGGATCTTCCGTGACAACGGGCAGATAGACGGGCAGGCCGTCTTCATTGTATTCCCAGGTCTCCCCCATCACGCCATAGTTCCAGAAGAGGTTTCCTTCGTCCGTATAGGCATAATCCAGCGCTTTTAAGACTGTCTCGATTTTGGCGGGATCACAGTCTCCGGAGACAACGGCGACTTGGCCGCCGATACCGTAACCGCCAAAGACCATGGAGAGCATTCCGTCATCGCCATGCGGGTATTGCAAGCCAACCCAGTCAGCGCCGGTGCCTGCCTGAGCCGCTTCGTTACGCCAGTTAGACATTTGTCCCATGGAGGTGTACGCGATGCCGGTACTGCCGGCCAGCGCCTTGGCTTTCGCCTCGGTGTCAGTCTGGTTGGCCAGCACGTCCTGATCGATGAGGCCCGCTTCCCACCACGCGTTTAACTGAAGCATGTACTCCAGCCATTCCGGTTCCGCCTGAGCCAGACGTACCTTGCCTTCTTCGTTGACAAACAGGGAAAGATCACTGGTGCCGTACGCGCCGAACGCACCGGGGATGCCGGAGCCTTCCTGCCTGAAACGGGACCAGGGGGCTGTGAATGTCGCGCCGTATTTCTCTTTAAATACAGTCAGCACATTCGTCCAGTCGGAAATGGTAACCGGGGCTTCCAGTTCGCACTCAGCCAGCCAATCCTGACGGACGACGGGGCCTTGATACGTATCGTTCCAGCCGCCATCCTCACGGAAGAAGCCGAAGCCGTAATACTGACCGGCATCCGTCTTCATCGCGTTATTATAGGCAGGATTGGTGTGAATCCATTGCCAGTAAGCAGGGGCAAACTCTTCCAGATAGGGCGTTAAATCCAGGAAAACGCCTTCTTCCAGATAACGGGCGGCATCGCTCATCATGTTGCCGCCAAAGAAGATGACATCCGGCAGCGGATCTTCCGTGAGCATTTGGTTAAACGCCTGATTGGCGTCACCACCGGCGGGAAGATACTTCCAATCCACTTTTAAACCGGTCATCTTTTGGAAGTTGATGTGAAAGGGAGAATCATCGGCGGACGCGAAAACGGCGTCCGGGACATATCCCTCGCCCATCCACCAAGTAACGGAAATATCGGTATCCATCGGGTAATTATCCCCGGCGGGATACAGATTCGGCGCGGCAAATGCCGGCGCGACGGCCGCGGTTAGCAGAACCGCGAGGAGCAGGGAGATGAGTTTCTTCATAGAGCAGACTGCGCCTCCTTTTGTTATGATACCTTTACGGTGTTTGTATTATATGAACAGCCCGGTGTTTTGTCAAACGATATCCTTCGGATTCGCGCTCTGCCATTGCGTTACTTTTCTGCCGGGTGAAAATTGTTTTTGCATCCCCGGCAATACATCAAACGGATTTCCTTGTTATCATATAAACAGCCTGTAGACAGGCAAAGGAGACGGTGTTATGCTTTTTATGTATTAGGTTTCATGTTTCAATTTTGATAATTCCATCTATCCGCGTCAAGAATGAGAGGAGCGACTCTAAATTATGAAACAACCCCTTAATAGGCAATGGGTTTTTAAACCCGAAAACCGGCAAGCCTACCTTATGACCAACCAACCGGAAAACCCGGTCGATTTACCGCATGACTTTAGCATCGGAATGAAACGCGATCCCAAGGCGCGCACCTTAAACTCCTGCGGTTTCTTTCCCGGAGATATCGCAGACTACGAAAAAACGCTGTATGTTCCCAATGAATGGAAGGACAAACGGGTTTTTTTGTTGTTCGAGGGCGTTTATATGAACACCGTCGTTTTGTTTAACCAACAGATCGTGGCGCGCCACCCTTACGGCTATACTTCTTTCATTTGTGAGCTTACGGAATATTTGCTTGTTAACGAAGATAATCACATCCGGGTAACCGTTAACAACGACGCGAATCCCAATTCCAGATGGTACAGCGGTTCGGGCATATACCGCCCCGTTTGGCTCATCATTAAGGAAAAGATATGCATTGAAAACTGGGGTGTCTTTGCTTATACGGAGCATTTGAACAATCAAAACGCTGCGCTGCGCATTCAAACAAAACTTGCGAACACAAGCCATAAACCGGCAGAGGTCGTTCTGCGTTCCCGCCTGGTAAAGGACGGACAAACCGTTACGGAAGCGGAGACCTGCATAACGCTGCAAGAGGGGGAACAGACGGAGCTCGCCCAGCGTCTTATTGCGGCAAATCCCCAGCTTTGGTCATCGGAAACACCTCATCTGTATGCGTTGCATTCCAGCCTTTACGAAGACGGAACCCTTATAGACAGTGAAGTAACCGCTATAGGAATACGCACCATTTCCTTCAATGCTAATGAGGGTTTTCGGCTCAACGGAGAACCGATGAAACTTAAAGGCGGCTGTGTCCATCACGATTGCGG
>WRFT01000043.1 GCA_009776385.1 Clostridia bacterium | reverse complement strand
GATAGACCCTCAAATTATCGTGCGCCCCGCGGCCGGACAGGTGGATGATTTGGTCGCCGAAATTCACGCGGCGGCTGACAAGGGCGCGCGTGTGCTGGTGACGACGCTTACCAAGCGTATGGCCGAAAGCTTGGCGGATTACTTAAAACAGCTGGATATCCGCGTACGTTATCTCCATTCGGACATTCAAACCATGGAGCGGGCGGAACTGATCCGCGACCTGCGGTTGGGTGAGTATGATGTGTTGGTGGGTATCAACCTTTTAAGGGAAGGGCTGGATATTCCGGAGGTCGCGCTGGTGGCGATATTGGACGCGGACAAAGAAGGTTTTCTGCGCAGCGGCACATCCCTTGTGCAAACAATAGGGCGGGCCGCGCGGAACATCGACGGCCGCGTCATCATGTACGCGGATATGATGACGGACAGCATGATGCGGGCTATCGGTGAAACAAACCGGCGGCGCGCGTTGCAGCAGGCGTATAATGAACAACACGGCATTACGCCGCAAAGCGTCAAAAGCGCCGTACGCGCGTTGATAGAAATTTCCCGCAAGGTGGGGGAGGTTCCGGCGGACACGCTGCCGCCGGATGAAAGAGAGGGATTACTGCAAAAGATGGAGGATCAAATGTTAACCGCCGCGCAAGCGCTCGATTTTGAGCAGGCCGCCAAACTGCGCGATAAAATTTATCAGCTTCGCGGGGATACGCCCGGAAAAGCAAAAGAACAGCCGAAAGGCGCCAAACGCCGTAACCGCGCGCGCCGTTAGCCGGATAAACACAATGAAAGTGGTTCTTGTATCCATCAACGCCAAGCCTGTCCACTTTTCCCTCGCGCCCTGGTGCTTGAAAGCCCATGCCGAAACCGCCGGGTTCAGCGGTGAAATACGGATTATAGAAAAGAAGATTAACGACCCCGCAGATCAGATACTGGCCGCCATCGCGGAGCACTTGCCGGATTTGGTGGGCTTTAGTGTGTATATCTGGAATGTGGCTTGCGTGCGCGAGGTGGGCGCGGCGTTCAGAAAACTCAAGCCGGATGCACGCATTATATTGGGCGGCCCGGAAGTCTCCTTTCAGGAGGATCTGACAGCGTATCCCTTTGCCGACGCAATCATTCAAGGGCCCGGTGAATCGGCCTTCAGTGAACTGCTTTTAGCCGGAGGGAAACCGCGGGCATCCATCCTATCCTCTTCGAATGTCCCTTTCACGGATTTACCGTCGCCCTTGACCGATGCTTTTTTTCAAACGCTGTCACGCCAAGGTTCCGCCGGTAAAATCGTCTATTATGAAAGCGCGCGCGGCTGCCCGTTTCGTTGCAGTTACTGCTTATCTTCCCTGTCCGAGTCGGTTCAGGTGCTGCCGCTTGAAAGGGTGCTTGAGGAAACCGGACGGCTCGCGGTTAGCGGTACGCGCCTGGTAAAGTTTACAGACCGTACGTTTAACGCGGACCCTAAGCGCGCGGCGCGGATTCTTCAGTACATTTTAGGCCTTGATACCTCGTGCGTTTTCCATTTTGAAGTGGTACCGGAACTGTTGAACGATGAGCTCATGCTTATCCTGGAGGCAATGCCGCCGGGCCGTGTTCAGTTGGAAGCGGGCATCCAATCGCTTCATCCGCGTACGCTGGAAGCCATAGGGCGCGTATCGGATCCGGAAAGGGCGCTTCATATTATGGAACGCGTTGCCCGCAGGAACAATGTCCATGTTCATTTAGATCTCATCGCGGGCCTTCCGTATGAAACGGCGGAATCCTTTCAAACCGCTGTCGATGAATGCCTTCGGGCACAACCTCACACACTGCAGCTGGGGTTTTTAAAATTGTTAAAGGGTTCGGCTGTCCGTAGAGACCGTGCGCGTTTCGGGCTGTTAGCATTCGATGACGCGCCATACGAAGTTTTTCAAACGGATACGCTGCCTTATGCCGATATACGCAGGTTAAAAGCGGCGGAGGAGGTCATAGACAGGTTTTATAACACAGGGCTCTTTACCCGTTCTCTGCGCTTGAGCTTTGATAAACTCTTCCCAGACGCTTTTGCCTTTCTGGAATCCTTTCATAGTTATCTGCGGGAAGCGGGCAAGCCCAGATATGCTTTAAAAGAAGCGTACAGCCTGCTGTACCGGTTTTTAATACTGCACGGCGGCGGGGATGAAGCGGCGCATTGCGTCAAGTTGGATGTATTAGGGCATGGAGAACGGGCGCTTCTGCCACCAGGAATCGACGCGCTGCGGGATAGCTCCGCGGAGATGGCGTGGATGCGCAGTAAGGCGCGTGTCCGTGTGGAACGTTATACCTATGACGGCCTCACGCGTATCTATGATCTTTCAAGGCGGCATCCCGTTACGGGGGAGTATATGATTGTGGATGAAAGGCCGTCTTAACGCCCTTCGGTATACTGCCGTGCACGGTCAAAGTGGTCAGCCGGAACATGGCAGTAACCGTCCGGATGCTTCAAGAGGTATTGTTGATGGTATTCCTCCGCTTCGCAGAAAAAAAGACGCGGCTGACATTCCACGGCGACACGGCCCGTTGTCTCCGCTTGCAGGCGGCAGAGCGCGTCCTGAACCGTGGGGCGGTCCGCCTCATCCGCGTAATATATTCCCGTGCGGTACTGGTCGCCTGTATCCTCGCCCTGCCTGTTGACGCTGACCGGGTCGATCATTTCAAAGAAAAGGTTTAAAAGCGACGTCAGCGGCAGTACCGTTTCGTCAAACAGAACGCGTACTGTCTCAGCGTGCCCCGTGTTTCCGGCGCAGACCTCCTCATAAACGGGGTTCTGTGTGTGGCCGTTGGCGTAACCTACCGTCGTGCTTAATACGCCGCTTAACAGCGAAAGGTATTTTTCCGCTCCCCAGAAACATCCGCCCGCCAAATAAACTGTTTTCATCCGCCTTGTTTCCCTTCTTTGATACGGCCTGAATCGTTGCCGTGTGAATGTGTTACCCGTTCCCGCGTTTTTTATGAGCGCGTTTGTTAAATAGCAATACCGCCAAAACTATAAGAGCCGCAGCCGCGATGAAAGGGGAGGAGGCGGCGAAAAAAACCGCCGCTTCACCCAAGAACGAGCGTATCCCGTTTAACGAGGCCTGTAACCCCTGCCGGGCGCGTTCGTTTAACGGCAGAGGCGAGGCGCCCTCCGTTTGCGTTGTCATATCTTCCATCAAACGGATATGCACAGTGGTATGGGATATGCCGCTTTCAACAGCCAGTAAATCCGCTTTGCTAAGGCCGATGGTGTCTTGCGTGTCGGTAATGGCGGCTTCTAACGCAAGAATGTCCTGAATACGCGTAGCGGAAGTCATCAACGCCCCTAAACGGTCCATCTTCTCTTCCTGCGAGCGGAGACGTTCGGTACTATCCCGGTAATAGGGGGTCTTGTCTGTCGCATCCCATGTTTCTTCCGCGATATGGCCCGTCTCTCGTACAGCGGCCGTAAACGTCTCCAGCCACTCTATCGGTACACGCAGTGTCATCTCTGCATACCGGTTGCCCGGCTCTTGTTCTGATATATGTGTATAGTCCACGTAACCGCCGTACGCGCATGTTAACGCGCCCATATGCTCAAGGACATCGTCAAAATCATCTGTTGCAAGAACCATCTCGCCTGTGATAGCCCATATCGTTTCGTACCTATTATCCTGCGGCTCCGCAAATTCCGGCGCGGGCGCGGCGGGTAATTCCGCCATATCCGAAAGAATCATCTCAAAATCCGCTTCACACGCGGCGTCATACATATCTTCTTGTTCAAACAGGGTTTCGCCGCCCATGGGCGAGTACCGTGTTTCCGGCTCGGCTGCCACGTCTTGCGGAAGCGCCGCCGAAGGGCTTTGGTTGCCAACGGGCCATATTCCCCGTGTCAAAGCGGTGGCGGACAGCGCAAGCAGGATGGCCGCAGCCGCGGCAATCCATTTAGGTTGCGCGGAAAAGGAAGATTTTTTTGAAGGGGTCTTCTTGTCTTTAGCCAGCGCGTTCCGCCAGGCGCTGGCTGTTTCCGGAAGCATGATGACCGATTCTATCATTTCATGAAGGTCACGGTCGATCAGACGCCCCGAATGACTGTTTTCTATAGTCTGTTTCATCCGTTAACCCTCCTTATCGAATACTTGGACGGCCGTATCCTCAAAAAGTTCCCTATCGGTTAACAGCGCGCGCCGCAGGTTCTCTCTGGCACGGTTGAGGCGGCTCTTCACCGTTCCCTCCGGAAGCCCCGTCACTTTGGCGATGGCACGGTAGTCAAGCCCTTGTATCTTAAGTATAAGGATGCCCCTGTGTGTGTCGGGCAAGCTGTTCAGCGCACGTTTTAAAAGCGCGAAACGTTCGCTTTTTTCAAGTGATGCGTAAGGCCCCGGATCCGTACCCGCAATCAACCCGCCCTCTTCCGGCAGCGCCTCCAGGGCTGTGTACGGCTTTCGCCGGGCCAATAAGTCCAGACAAGCCCGGTATGCGATACGATATAACCATGTAGAAGGCTTCGCCTCGCCTCTAAAACCGGCCATACCGCGGTATGCTTTGATAAAGGTTTCCTGAACGCAGTCTTCCGCGTCCTCACGATCGCCCGTCATATGAAGACAGAGGCGGTAGACGCCGTCTTCATACGGCGTCACCCAATCCTCGAAGGCGCGTATGTCCGCATCTGCGTTACGCTGCGGTAATATAGCGTTCATCGTTTTCCTCCTTGCCAAAAAGGTAACGTGTAAACAGGATAAAAACATGCCCTAAAGATTGACAGCCCGGTTGCGGCTATGCTAGCATATCGCGAAATGAATAGCAACGGCGGCGCGGTTGGGGCATTTAGGAACGTGCGCGCCCGGGATTCCTTCGGTCTTCGCCGGGGGTTTTTGCATAAAAGGGAGGGTCAGGTATGGAGCAAATCCGATTGATAGCAATGCGCATGAAGGAGCTCAGGGGTATTCTGGGGTTGTCTCCCGGTGAAACGGCGGCCGGCTCCGGCATGACGGAGGAAGAATATCTGAATTACGAGTCAGGGCAGACAGATTTCTCTTTTTCCCATCTGTTTAACATTGCGCGTACGCTGAATGTAGATATTTCCGATCTGCTGACAGGAGAAAGCCCGAAGCTGAAGGGATATGTACTGACGCGAAAGGGGCAGGGGCTGGCGTTTGACCGGCGTAAACAGTACCATTACAGGCATTTAGCGTATAATTTCCGTGATAAACTGGCCGAACCGTTTTTGGTGACCGTTCAACAGGATACGCCGGGCACTGTCAAGCAGGCGCATAGCCATCCGGGGCAGGAGTTTAACTATGTGCTGGAAGGTATTCTGCGTTTGAACCTGGGCGGTAATGACATCCTATTAAATCAGGGGGACGCTTTGTATTATGACGCGAGCCTTCCGCATGTTATGTATGCGCCCGAGGGGGATTGCCGCTTTATCGCCGTGGTAATCAAGGAAGAGGAAGGAGAGAAAGATGCGTGAAGCCGTTATTTCATGACTATTTGGATGTACAGGGAGACTTTATATCCTATGAGGATTTTAATAAAAACTTTCGTTTAAAAAAGCCCGTTTCGTTTAATTTTGCTTTTGACGTGGTGGATAGGTACGGCAAGGAAGACCCGGACCGCACGGCGCTGGTATGGACGGATCCCGATGGCGCGGAACGGGTTTTTTCGTTTAAACAGATGATGGAAGCCTCCAATAGGGCGGCGTGTTATTTTCATTCTCTGGGCATCCGAAAAGGGGATGCCGTCATGCTTATCTTAAAGCGTCATCATGAGTTTTGGCCTGCGATCATCGCGCTGCATAAGTTGGGCGCGGTTACCGTTCCCGCCACGCATCTGCTGACGGCAAAGGATATTGTGTATCGGGTGAACGCCGCGGATGTCAAGATGCTTGTATGCACCCGGCAGCAGTCGGATATCGTCACAGCCGTAGAGGAAGCGCTGCCGGCTTGTCCGGGTCTGCGGCATAAAGCGCTTGTTCGTACGCGTCGGGAAGGCTGGTTAGACTACGATGCCGGTGTAGCCAATCAACCCGATGTCTTTGAAAAACCGGCGGGCGACGCGTTTGCGTGTGATGATGACTTAATGCTGCTCTACTTTACATCCGGCACCACAGGCTTGCCAAAGATGGTGGCGCATAATTACTACTACCCGTTAGGCCACATCATCACGGCGGTATACTGGCAGCAAACGGAAGACCATGGCCTGCACCTAACCATATCTGAAACCGGTTGGGCTAAATCTGTCTGGGGTAAGCTCTACGGCCAATGGCTGGGCGGCTGCGCCGTCTTCGCCTATGACTTTGACCGTTTTCAAGCGGCGGATATCCTTCGTGTTATATCTCGTTATAAGGTGACCAGCTTCTGCGCGCCGCCGACCATGTACCGCTATATTTTGCAAGAACCGCTGGAACAATATGACTTATCGTCTTTACAGCGCTGCGTCGTTGCGGGGGAACCCCTTAATCCGGATATGGCGGAATCCTGGAGCCGGCGTATGGGTATCGAGCTGCGTGAAGCGTTCGGCCAGACGGAACTGACGGTTGCTTTAGCCACGTTCCCCTGGATGAAGGTCTGCCCGGGATCCATGGGTAAACCCTCGCCGCTCTTTGAGGTAGATCTGGTGGATGAGGACGGACAAACCTGCCCTACGGGCGTGACGGGAGAAATTGTGTGCCGTACGCATCACGGGCCGCCCATGGGTATGTTTATGGGTTATCATAACGATCCGGAGATGACGCTTGGTGTTTGGTACAATAACATTTACCACACCGGCGATACCGCATGGCGCGATGAGTGGGGTTATTACTGGTATGTAGGCAGAACGGATGATTTAATCAAGTCGGCCGGATACCGTATCGGGCCGTTTGAGGTGGAAAGCGCGTTACTGGAACACCCCGCGGTGCTGGAAGCGGCCGTGACGGGCGTCCCGGATGAGATGCGCGGGCAGCTGGTTAAGGCGACCGTGGTCTTAAAACCGGGTGTAGAGCGTTCGGAGGCTTTAATTAAAGCATTGCAGAACCACGTTAAGCATATGACGGCGCCCTATAAATATCCGCGTATCATCGAGTTCGCCGACAGTCTGCCAAAGACGATATCCGGCAAGATTCGCCGAACGGAACTGCGCGGCCGGGACGCGGCAAAGCAGGGGTAAGATTTATTTTCCCGTAATGCGTTCCGTTCCCATGAAGGGGACCAATACCTCCGGTACGGTAACGGAACCATCCTCGTTTTGAAAGTTTTCTAAAACAGCCGCGACAGAACGGCCGACGGCTACGCCGGATCCGTTGAGGGTATGCGCGAAACGCGGTTTATCCGTCAAACTGTCGCGGTAGCGAATGCCCGCGCGGCGCGCTTGAAAGTCCATACAGTTCGAACAGCTGGATATCTCAAGATATCGGTTATAGCTGGGCATCCATACCTCAATATCGTATGTCTTGGCGGAGGCAAACCCTAAATCTCCCGAGCATAAGGTAATAACACGGTAGGGCAGCCCTAATAGGCGCAATACTTTTTCCGCCTGCGCGGTCATGCTTTCCAGTTCCGCGTCGCTTTGCTCAGGTTTGGTGATTTTTACCATTTCAACTTTATTAAACTGATGCTGACGTATCAGCCCGCGCGTATCGCGTCCCGCCGCGCCGGCTTCCGCGCGGAAGCATGCAGAGTAAGCGCTGTGGCGGATGGGAAGGAGGCTCCCGTTGATAATCATCTCACGGTACATGTTGGTGACGGGCACCTCGGCTGTAGGGATAAGAAAAGTATCCTCGCTAACCTTATAGGCCTCCCCTTCAAACTTAGGCAATTGTCCTGTGCCGGTCATGGCGGCGCGGGTGACCATAAAGGGGGGAAACACTTCCTCAAAGCCCGCCTCCTCATGTACGCTTAGGTAAAAGTTAATAATGGCGCGTTCCAGTTTGGCGCCCAACCCGCGGTAAAAGGTGAACCGCGCTCCGGAAACCTTCGAGGCCGTATCAAAATCCAACAAGCCCAGCCTTGTTCCAATTTCCCAATGCGCTTTCGGTTCAAATGTAAAGGCGCGGGGCGTCCCCGAACGCCTCACTTCCACGTTTTCCGTTTCATCACGGCCATCCGGCACGCTGGGATGAGGGGTATTGGGCAACATCAGCAGTAAGGCTTCCAGTTTCTCTTCTATATCCTTCACACGCGCGTCGAATTCCGTTATCGTGGTTCCAACCTGCCGCATTTCCTCCGTCAGCGCCAGGGTATCCTCACCGGAAGCCTTCAGGCGCGCGATAGCCTTGCTGGATTCGTTGCGCTTGCTCTTAAGCCGCTCGGATTCTGTCAGTATATCGCGGCGTTCCGCGTCCAACGCGATAAAATCATCCAGCGATACGGCTTGTCCACGCCTTCCGAGCGCTTCTTTCACTTCATCCGGGTTCTGCCTGATGCGGTGGATATCCAACATACCAAAACCGCCTTTCCATTCCCATGCCGCGTGCTGTAAGTGATATAAAATAAGGTATCTGAGCCGTTCGGCATATGAAATTACGGCGCATTATACCTGTGTTTCGGCGAGATTGCAAGTATTGCGCGCATTGAAATATACCCACGCCGTTGATATACTTAAGCTTGCGGGAACTGCCCGCGGGAGGTGCCGGTGTGTACGCTCAGGTAATTGTCGATATCGCGCATGAAAATGTCGCGCATGTATATACTTACCGCATACCCGAAAATATGGGGGTATGGAGGGGATCGCGGGTACGCGTACCGTTCGGGTACAGGCTCATCGAAGGTATCGTGCTTAAAATAAGCGGCGAAGCCGTTTGTGATGTAAAAAAGATAAAAGATATCGACGCTGTACACGAGGCGTATCCCGCCGTTACGGAGCCGTTAATTGATCTGGCAGAGGAGATGGCCCAGGACGCGCACTGCCCGCTCGCGCAAACTCTAAGGTTGATGCTGCCCGCCGTTATGCGGTCCGGGCGCAACACGGTGCGTACGGAATTGACGGCCCGGCTGCGCATACCCGCGTCTGATATTCCCATCCCTTCGCGCGCGGTACGTATGCGCGCCATGGTGTCCGTTTTGTCTGATGGACTGCCTCATACCCTTACGGAGCTGCTAACCCTTGTAAATCAACCGCGCGAAACGCTTAAAAAAATGGAAGCGTCAGGATATGTCGCGCTCGACAGACAAGAGAACTTACGGGAACCGTACGCCCGGGGGACAACCGGAATTGCGGATGATTATGTGTTAACCGCGCAGCAGCGCGAGGTGCTGGATGAAATGATGCCTAACCTTACCGGCGGCAAAGGTAAATACCTGCTGTACGGTGTTACCGGGTCCGGAAAGACGGAAGTGTATATCCATTTGGTACGCCGCGCGCTTGAAATGGGTAAGTCCGCCATCATCCTGGTACCGGAAATCTCATTGACACCGCAGATGGTCATGTGGTTCAGAGGCCGTTTCCCTGACGAGGCGGCGGTCATGCACTCGCGTCTGTCGGACGGTGAGCGGTATGACGAATGGCGCAGGGTTCGCTTAGGCAAGGCACGCGTCGTCATCGGTGCGCGTTCCGCCATCTTCGCGCCTGTTGAAAACCTGGGGTTGGTTGTCGTGGATGAAGAACATGAATCCAGTTACCGTTCAGATCGTTTTCCGCGGTATGACGCCCGTGATGTAGCCCTTTCGAGAGCCTCGCGGGAAGGCGCTTTGGTGCTTTTTTCCAGCGCGACACCTTCTATAGCCTCCTTCGCTAAGGCCAGACGCGGCGAGTATATTCTGTTGGAAATGGATCGCCGTGTACTGGACAGGCCATTGCCCCGGGTGCATATCGCGGATATGCGAAAAGAACTTGAAAACGGAAACCGCTCCATATTCAGCGCCATGCTGCGCGAGAAATTGATACAGTGTATACAGGCCGGAAATCAAGCCATTTTGTTTTTAAACAGGCGCGGTTATTCTTTTTTTGTTACATGCCGCAAATGTGGTTATACCGTTCGTTGCCGTCAATGTGACGTGTCCATGACCTATCACAAAAAAGAAGGCGAGCTGCTAAAGTGCCATTACTGCGGTTGTGCCGAACCGTTACCCGTACAGTGCCCGGAATGCGGTTCTGCCTATATACGCTTTTTTGGCCTCGGCACACAGCAGGTGGAGGAGGAAGCCAAAAAGCTGCTGCCACATGCACGCGCCATTCGCATGGACATGGACACCACCGGCGGAAAGGATGCGCATCACGTGCTGTTAAGCCGTTTCAGAAACAAGGAGGCGCAGCTTTTAATCGGTACGCAGATGATTGCCAAAGGTTTGGATTTTCCGGATGTCACTTTGGTGGGCGTCATAGCGGCGGATTTGATGCTCAGACTGCCGGATTACCGTTCCCGTGAACGCACGTTTCAACTCTTAACGCAGGTGGCGGGCCGGGCCGGCCGCGGTGACGCGGGCGGGGAAGTGGTGATTCAAACATACAAACCCGACGAGGATGTCATCGGCGATGCCGCCAGGCAGGATTACCGGTCGTTTTTTGAATCGGAGTACGCGCGGCGTGAAAAATGCTTCTATCCGCCTATCACCATGTTGGCGCGTATTCTGGTGGAGTCCGCCGATGCCGAACGCGCGCGCGCTGCTGTGGAGGTACTGTTTGAAAAATGCAAAGAGGCTGTTCGCCAAAACAATCACCTCAGACGGTATCTGCTTTCCATACACAGGGGCGAAGCGCCCGTGCGTTACATCAAAGGCATCACGCGGTATCAGGTGTTGATGAAGCTTCTGGACCGCGAGGAGATAAAGCCTTTACTTGGTATGTTCAGCGATATTGCCCATGACGGTGTGCCATCCTGCGCGGCGGTTTTTGAGGTTAATCCGGCATCCATGATATAGCCAAGGGAGGAATGACCCGTGGG
>WRFT01000042.1 GCA_009776385.1 Clostridia bacterium | reverse complement strand
GGCCGGCGGCGGTATGAACGCGGAGTTCACTTACGACCACACCGGGCTGAGGGTCAAGAAGACGGTCAATGATATTGATACGTTATATACATGGAACGGTACTAAAATGACCCATATTCGCAAGGGTGACACGCAGATGCACTTCTTCTATGATTCGCAGGGCAGGCCGAGCCTGATTCGTTACAACGGCGTGGATTACGCATACTTCCACAACTTACAGGGCGACGTACTGGGCTTATTTGACATGAGCGGCGCGCAGGTGGTACAGTACACTTACGGTGCTCGGGGCAAGCTTACCTCGACGGAAGGGAATATGGCCGGAACGCTGGGGCTTGACAACCCGTTCCGCTACAGGGGGTATGTGTACGATGAGGAGACCGGGCTTTATTACCTCAGAAGCAGGTATTACAACCCCGAGTGGGGGCGGTTTATTAATGCGGATACGGTGTTGGGAAATGTGGGGGGATTGCTGAGCCATAACCTGTTTGCGTATTGTAGAAACAATCCAGTGAGTATGATTGATTCTACAGGCTTTGATCCAATTCCATGGTCGGTTGACAATTGGTCACGGGTAATAGATCTTTCGCAACTAGACGCTTATAATCTCAACAAGGCGTTCAGAAATGGAACTAAAGCTAATGAACCCGCGACATTGCATATTCTTACAAACGATAGTGGTATTATATCTATCGCGGTTGAATTGGATCAAATTGGAAATAATTATCATATTGACACTTGGTTTCAAAATGAAACCTCTGGAAGGAATGCTTTTAGGACGATTATCGGGGCAATGAAAGGACTGAAGGATGGTAAAATGGTAAAGAACTCAAGTACTGGATTTAAGATTAAAGGTAACCCCGTTAAACTTCCAGCCTACCTCGAAATGAGTGATGGAACTCTGGCAGCTTGTGCAGTTCAGCTTCATCCTCATGTAACAGCCCCTTTTGTTACGAAAGGTGGGCATTTTGATATGTACCTGAAAGATTCAAAGAAAAATGATCGAGCGCCTGATCAACTTGTTATTAATATGCGAGCTTTGGCAATAAAAGCTTATCACATTTCCTTGATAAATAGGTGGAAAAACTTTGAAGGATACAATTCAACGAGAAATGGGAAATGGCAATGATTTGAGATCTGTCAAGGAACGCGAAATGAATTGAGGATAGATGATGCAAGCAGTTATCCCCCGTTTTACAGGGGATAACAGTAAAATATCCTTGCAAGCAGGGAACTAGGAAACCACTTCCGTATTCGTTATCAACTATCCAAATATGGAGGGATGACAGATGAAAAGCCGCCTATACACTCTGGTGATTGCAGCCTTGATGTTTTTTGCGTTACTTGGCACTAGCACTCCTGCTTTATCCACCTGTACCAACCTATTGGAGGATGTGGGTTCCGAATCATCGACAACCTTCGATTTGCCAGGCGACGCTGTCGTCCAGTTCCCAGATTCAACCTTTGAGGCGGTGGTGAGAGAAGAAATTGGTAAGCCAGTGGGAGATATCATGGCAAGCGATGTGTCGGGAATTACCACTTTGTATGTACGCCGTCTCGGCATCGTCTCCTTGAAAGGCATCGAATACTTCACCGCGCTGGAATGGCTTGATTGTCGCTCAAATGATCTTGCAACGCTGGACGTAAGCCATAACACCGCGCTGGAAGAGCTCTGGTGCGACGGCAATAACCTAACCGAACTGGATGTTAGTAAAAACACCATGCTAACAGTGCTTTCTTGTTGGATCAATCAACTGACGACGCTGGATGTGAGTCATAATCCCGCGTTGGGATGGCTTGCTTGTGGCGAGAATCGCCTGACGACGCTAGACGTGACCCATAATCCTTTACTTCATTCTCTATCCTGCAGTACCAACCAACTGGTGATGCTGGACGTAAGTCAGAATCCTTTGCTAGTAGGGCTTTATTGCGCCGAAAATCAACTGATGGCGCTGGACGTGAGTCATAATACTGCGCTGGAACAGCTTGCCTGCAACGGCAATCAACTGACGACACTGGACGTGAGCCATAACCCTTCCCTAATAACGCTTTGGTGCAAAAACAACCTCTTTTCTGATAAATCCAACATCATCGGACTGGATGAGAGTAGACTTAGAGAGTTTGTTTTTAACCCGCAAAATGATAAATAGCCTTTATAAACTTGATTGAACATGTGTGATTCCCATTAGGGGCTGTCGCAAAACGATTTTTAGAAATCGTGAGCGATAGCCCCTTCTTGCTTATAAAACTCTCCCACAAACCTCTAAATCATCCTTATCTCCTACCGGTGCTACCCCTCCATAACCCCTACACTCCCAATTTCAATATAGTCAATCGGCTTGTCCAGCACAAGCGGTGTTAACTCCTTATCATCAAGACAATCGCAAACCACATTGAGAAGCTTTTTTAGCTTTTTCAAGTCGGTTGGTGCTGTCTCATTTTCTATAGTATCACTTATAAAACAAACTACTCACGTTAGAAATACCTTAATAAAGGGCAACACGTTGGTCCGGCACGACAGCTTCACGGAAACAGTGGGCTCCTACGCGCGCGGCTACGTCTATGACACGTTGGGGCAGCTTACCCGCGTGAACGATCAAAAGGCCGGACAAACATGGACATACGAATACGACCTGGGCGGGAACATCCTTGAGAAGAAGCGATACGCGTATACCACGGGTACATTGGGACCGGTATTGGAGAGTATTCCCTACGCGTATGACACCGTATGGAAGGACAAGCTGGCTTCTTACGACGGGAAGGCCATCACCTATGACGCCATCGGTAACCCGTGGACATACGACGGATACACCTTCTATTGGAAGGCCGGGCGGATGCTGCACAAACTGGCCGGCGGCGGTATGAACGCGGAGTTCACTTACGACCACACCGGGCTGAGGGTCAAGAAGACGGTCAATGATATTGATACGTTGTATACATGGAACGGTACTAAAATGACCCATATTCGCAAGGGTGACACGCAGATGCACTTCTTCTACGATTCACAGCGATGGCCGAGCCTGGTTCGTTACAACGGCGTGGATTACGCATACTTCCACAACTTACAGGGCGACATACTGGGCTTATCGTTGACTTGTCCGGTAAAAGCAGATACACTCACGGCATGTAGAAGGCTTTGTTATCCATTTGCCGCCGTGCGAACCTTACGCGCGCTGGGAACCCCAGTCCATTGGCAGGCGCGGCGAATCGAATCATTTATATATTGACCTATCATGGGATGCCGGGAGGTTGAAAATCGTGACTCAGGTAATGAATCATCAATGCCCCAACTGCTCGGCCGCGCTGCGTTTTGACGGGGAATCCGGGCAGCTTGTTTGCGCTAACTGCGATAACCGGTACGATACCGAACTGATTGAGCAGTTATACGCGGACAAGGAGCAGGCCGCGGCCTTAGGAGGCGCTTCCCTTCAATGGGATACCGGCCCCCATATGCATATCAGCACGGAAGAAGCGGCCCAGATGCGCGGTTACTCATGCCCGTCCTGCGCGGCCGAAATTTTATGCGAGAGCTCTACGGCGGCGACTTCCTGCCCGTATTGCGGTAACCCGACCGTGATTCCAGGCCGGTTTAAGGATGAGCTGAGGCCGGATTATGTGCTGCCGTTTAAACTTGATAAAGACGCGGCTGCAGCGGCGCTTAAAAAGTTTTATCATGGCAAGAAACTGCTGCCGAAGTATTTTTGCGACGATAACCATGTGACGCAGATGCAGGGCGTCTATGTACCCTTTTGGCTTTATGACGGCACGGCGGACGCTTCCATGCGCTTTAGGGGCACGAAGGTGCGTACCTTTACCAGCGGCAACTATCAGATAACGCAGACGGATCATTACCGCATTGCGCGTGACGGCAGCGTATCGTTTGAAAAAATACCGGCGGACGCCTCGGTTAAAATGCCGGACGCGTTTATGGACTCGGTTGAACCGTTTGACTACGCCGATTTAAAGCCGTTTTCCACGGCGTTTCTGCCCGGTTTTATGGCGGAAAAATACAGCGAGGACGCCGAAACATGTTCCAAGCGCGCCAACGACCGCATTATAAGAAGCACCGAGAACGTCATGCGAAAAACCATCTCCGGCTATACCACTTTGACAAAGGATTACTCCGACATCCGGCTTATCAAGGGGGATGTAAAGTACGCGCTGATGCCGGTATGGTTGCTGAACACGAAGTGGAAAGACAAAGACTTTCTGTTTGCCATGAACGGACAGACCGGAAAGCTGATAGGAGACCTGCCTGTTGATTGGGGCCGTTACTGGCGCTGGTTCTTCGGCATCGCCGGGTCATTGGCCGCCATTCTTACCGCGATTCTGTATATAGGAGGCGGATTGGCATGAAAAAAGCGGCTGTTTTATGGCTGGCCGCGCTGCTGCTGGTACTGTCCTTGCCCCTCTGCGCCCGCGCCGCCTCGCAAAACGCGGCTTTTCCGGTAAGCAGCGGCCCGCTTGCCTACATCGACGATCAAGCGGCCTTGCTGACGCGCGAGGCACGGTTAATGTTGGAAGAAAAAGCCGCGGCGCTGTCAGCCCGCTACCGCTGCGATGTGCGGATTGTAACCGTACCGGATATGGCGGCACATTATTACGCCGATATCGACGATTTCGCGGATTATTTATATGAAACAAATCGATACGGATACGGCGAGGACAGGAACTGTGTGCTGCTGGTATTGAGCATGAGGGGAAGGGATTACCGCTTGCTGGTTATGGGCCGGGAAGCGGAAGACGCGTTTACCCGTTACGGCATAGACGCGATATTAGACAGAGATATCCTGCCGCCATTGAAGATGAATGACTTCGCCGCCGCCTTTACCGCCTATTTAGACAAAGCGGAACAATATTTTATCATGAACGAACGGGACAGACCGTTCAATGTGTTGACGGACCCCGCCTACGCCGGAGCGAAGTGGGCTATTGTCATAGCTTTGCCGCTGATTATTGCGCTTATTGTATGTTCCGCATGGAAGAGCGGCATGAAGAAGGCGAGAATCGCGCAGACCGCCCTTAACTATATCCCGGAGGACGGCTTTAAGTTGACCGGACGAAGCGATATGTTTCTTTACCGCACGACCACCCGCCGCCGCATAGAAAAGAGTGGGTCCTCCTCTTCCTCTCATTCCGGCAGAAGCGGTTCTTCCGGACGCAGCGGAAAGTTTTAATGTCCGATACGATAAAAAAACCCTATGATGATTGTGATAATCCGGCCGGCTCCCCCGGGCCGGCGGCATCCCGCGCGCAAACGGGAGGCGGCATGCGCCGAGCGGGTTTATTTGGCAAGGTAAGCGTGGATGAGTTTATAAAACATGCTTCCAAAGAGGCATACCTTCGTGTACGGCTTCCCGTCCGCGCCACGGCGGGTTCGGCGGGCTATGATTTTGTGACACCCGTGGATATCACGCTTGAACCGGGTGAATCCGCCGTGATTCCGACCGGAATTCAAGCTCAGATGGCGGAGGGTGTCGTGCTGCTGCTTTTTCCGCGCAGCGGGCTTGGTTTTTCGCATGGTATGCGTTTGGCCAACACAACGGGCGTTATCGATTCGGACTATTGGCAAACGCCGAATCAGGGGCATATCTTGGTACGCATCGTCAACGGCGATGCCGCGCCTCTCAGGCTAAAGGCAGGCGACCGCTTCTGCCAGGGGGTTTTTCTGCCGTTTCTTTTAACCCTCGACGATGAACCGGGCGCCGAACGCGCGGGAGGCATCGGTTCCACGGGTTTATAAGACCAATCGCATCGCGGCGCTGAGCCTCATGAACTCTTCCAATGTAAAATTCTCACCCCGCGCGGTTGGCTGAAGGTTTGCCGCGGTCAGCGCTTGCAGGGCAGAGTCTTTACTTAAACCGAAGAAAGCCATCAAATTGTTTTGTATGGTTTTACGGCGCATGAAAAACGCGGCGTTGCACGTTTTGATAAAAAGCGGGCCATCATCCGCCTCATATACGGGCGGATGACGGCGTACAGCCGTCAAAAACACACTGTCCACGCGAGGGACGGGCGAGAATTTGTCACGCGGCACAGACAGCGCGACCTTCGTTTCTCCAAAGTAACGGAACAATACGGACAGCGACCCATAAGCCTTTGTGCCCGGTTCCGCGCATATCCGTTCCGCCGCTTCCTTTTGCACCATCACGGCAATCCGTTGAAGCGGGAAGCCGCCGGTCAGCAACCGAGTTAACAGGGGTGTGGTGATATGATAAGGCAAATTAGCCACCACCGAAAACATGCCCGTCAGTAAGCCTGCCGCGCGGTTTAAATCCGCCGTCATCGCGTCCCCCTGCAGAATGGTTACATTAGTGCAATCAGATAACGCTTCAAGCAGATACGGAATGAGACGCCCGTCGGTTTCCAACGCCACGACGCAGCCCGCTCGCGCCGCCAGCGCGCGGGTCAACGCTCCCTTGCCGGGGCCTATTTCCAAGACATTGTCTTGTTTTTGAACGCCCGATAACAGGACGAGTTTGCCTAACAGTTCCGTATCCTTAATAAAGTTTTGGCTAAGGCTGCGTTTGGGCGCGACAACAGCCGTTTGCGACGGATGATGAACAATCACCTTGCGTTTGCCATTATTCGGCATAATCGACCGCGGGAACACATTTTAACTCCGCCGCGTTACAACTGTCAGCCACGGCGTAAGGAAAGGTATCCGGCGTGCCTGCGGCGCCTGTTTCCCCGCGCGCGTTCATGGCAATGACGGCATATTCCCGGCGTGACCAACCTCTGCCGGTCATTTCACGCAGATGGCTTGCAACGGCGCGATGGCAAGCCTCCATGGGCGTTAAGCCCTCCCGCATGAAACGCACAATCATAAAGGACAGGCACCCCTTTAGGATGTCTTCCCCAAAGCCTGTCGCGGCCGCGCCGCCTACCCGGCTGTCGCAGTAAAAGCCCGAGCCGATGATGGGGCTGTCCCCCACGCGGCCGGGATGTTTCATGAACAGGCCGGATGTGGATACGCCGACACCCATGCGTCCGGCGCTGTCCAGGCCGATGAAGCACACGGTGTCATGGGCGGCGCGCGAGGCGTCCGCATATCCGTCCTCCGACGACGCGGCGGGATTTGACCGTTCCTCTTCCCAGCGTTTTTGAGCGGACTGCGCCAGCATGTTTTTAAATACAAATCCCTTCTCCCGCGCGTAAGCGTCCGCTCCTTCACCGCACAACTGACAGCCCGCGCGGCGAGCCAACAGGCTGTATGCCACGCGAATGGGGTTGCGTATGCCATGCGTACCCATGACAGCGCCGAATCCTAATGTCTCCCCATCCATATAGGCCGCGTCCAGTTCCATGATGCCCTGCGCGTTTGGCAAACCGCCGTATCCTACCGAATCAAACAGCGGGTTATCCTCTACCAAGGCTACCGCCTCTACGATTGAATCCCCGACGGCACGGCCTTCCCCAAGCATGCGCGCCGCCAATTCAGCGCCTTCCAGCGCCATTTTCCAGGTTCCTATCACCGCGTATGCCATTGCGGGCCTCCTTTCAGACATTGCCAAACTCCAACGGGTAAGCAGAATGCAAGCACCACAATGCAACCCGTGCCGATACCCGGATTATACACCCGGACCGTGCGATTTGGAAGGATAAGCGCCTTAATGGTCTTCCCTAACCCCGTTTTATCCGCATGTCAGCTTGTATGCAAGATTCACGGTAATTTCATAATGCGGCGCTATGATACGGACCATTACACTTGACAGACGGCGCTGCTTGGTCCTATCATGCGCACACTTGGTAAAACGCCGAATTGTAACAGGATCGGCGGCTGAATGCGGTCTTTGCGGTAATTGACGGAGGGTGAAGGATGTTTAAACTGCTTAAGCACTTAAAACTGCCGGAATGGGTCATGGCGCTCGTCAGCCTGCTATTCATAACGGCTCAGGTTTGGCTGGAGCTGAGGATGCCGGAGTATATGGCTGAAATAACAAGGCTGGTGAAGACGCCCGGCAGTGAAATGAGCCGTATTGTATCCGCCGGGCTTAATATGCTGTTATGCGCGCTGGGCAGCTTAGCCTTCGCGGTGACGGTAGGATATTTTGCCGCACGCATCGGATCTGCTTTTTCAAGGAGGCTGAGACGCCTTTTATTTGATAAGGTAGAGTCCTTTTCAATGGAGGAAATCAACCGTTTTTCGACCTCCAGCTTGATTACACGTTCCACGAACGACATCACACAGGTTCAAATACTCATTATCATCGCGATGCAGCTCGTTTTAAAAGCCCCCCTCATGGCGATATGGGCCATTACGAAAATATACGGAAAAGGCATGGAATGGTCGCTTGTTACCGCCTCGGGCGTGTTGTTTGTGTTGATTATGGTGTCGCTGCTGATGGTGTTTGTGATGCCAAAGTTTAAAATGATGCAAACATTGACGGATAACATCACGCGCGTCACCCGCGAAAACCTGACGGGCCTGCGTGTCATACGCGCCTATAACGCGCAGGATTATCAGGGTGAAAAGTTTGGCAAGGCCAATACGGAACTAACCGCCACGCATCTTTATACCAACCGCGCCATGTCCCTGATGATGCCGCTGATGACGCTGATGATGAGCGGCATCACATTGGCTATTTACATCGTCGGCGCTTATTTGGTTGACGCCGCGGGTTTTTTCAGCAAGCTTCAGATATTCTCGGACATGGTTGTTTTTTCGCAGTATGCCATGCAGGTAATCATGTCGTTTATGATGCTCGTTATGATTTTTATTATATACCCCCGCGCCAGCGTATCGGCGCGGCGCATTCATGAAGTGCTGGATACCAGCCCCGCGATAAAGGACGGGACGCTAACGAACGGCAAGCCCGATGCTCGTGGCGAGGTAACATTCCGCCATGTCAGCTTTAAGTACCCGGGCGCTGAGGAGTATGTGCTGGAGGACATTAGCTTTACCGCCGCCAAGGGCGAGACCGTGGCTTTTATCGGCTCCACGGGCAGCGGAAAATCCACGCTGATAGACTTAATTCCGCGTTTTTATGACGCGACGGAAGGCGAAGTACTGTTGGACGGCGAGAATGTGAAGGACTATACGCTGGAAGCCTTATATTCTAAAATCGGCTATGTGCCGCAAAGGGCCGTCATGTTTATGGGTACCGTTCATTCCAACGTCGCCTATGGGGATAACGGCGGCGGCGATTACACCGAGGATGCGGTACGCGAAGCCGTGGCCATTGCACAGGGAACGGATTTTGTGGAAAAGATGGACGGTATGTACGAGGCGCATATTGCCCGTGATGGCATGAACATTTCAGGCGGTCAAAAACAACGGCTCGCCATCGCCAGAGCCGTTTGCAGGAGACCCGAGTTTTATATTTTTGACGATTCCTTCTCGGCGCTGGATTACCAAACGGACCGGGCGCTGCGCAGCCGCCTGAAAAGGGAAACGGCCGGTGTGACCACCTTTATTGTCGCGCAGCGTATCGGAACGATTATGGATGCCGATCGGATTATCGTGCTGGATGACGGCCGCATCGCCGGGCAGGGGACCCATTTGGAACTGCTGCGAAATTGCGACGTTTACAGAGAGATTGCCGTCTCACAGCTTAGCGAGGAGGAACTGCAATCATGAGTGAAAGAAGACAGCGCCGACCGGGCGGACCCGGCGGCATGGGTCACGGGCCGGGCATGGACGGCGGAGAAAAGGCGAAGGACTTTAAAGGTACATGGCTGCGGCTTATCCGCTATTGCCGGCGTTACATGAAGGCTGTCGTCGCAGCGCTCATTTTAGCCGCGGCGGGAACCGCCCTTCAAATTATCGGGCCGAACGGCATGAAGGATTTAGCTAATGAAATAGGACGGGGACTTGTTCCGGGCAGCTCCATCAATTTTAACACCATCCGTTCCATCATGACACTGCTTATCATTCTATACGGCTCGTCCGCGCTGCTGAGCATTACGGAAAACTATTTGATGGCCACCATCACCGCGCGCGTTTCACTGAACATGCGTCAGGATATCGCCTCAAAGATGAACCGGATTCCGTTAAAGTTTTATGACAGGACCAGCATCGGCGACGTGATCAGCCGCGTGACAAACGATGTGGACACGGTGGGGCAAACCATGAACCAAAGCATTGATACCTTTGTGCGTTCCGTCACGATGTTTATAGGTTCACTGATTATGATGTTTTACAACAGCTGGATTCTGGCGCTGATTGCCATTGCCTCCACTTCCGTCGGTTTTGTTCTGATGACGCGGATTATGAAGCTGTCTCAAAAGCATTTTATCGCCCAGCAAAAGGAGCTGGGCGCCATTAACGGCCATATCGAGGAGATTTACTCGGGGCATACCGTTGTGAAGGCTTACAACGGCGGCAAAGAGGCCAGGCGCGTCTTTGGTGATATCAACAACCGGCTTTATGAAAGCGGCTGGAAATCTCAATTCATGTCCGGCTTGATGATGCCGTTGATGGGTTTTATCGGTAATTTCGGATATGTCGCGGTCTGCGCGGCCGGCGCCGTACTGACGTTGAACGGCACAATTTCCTTTGGCGTCATCGTCGCGTTTATGATATACATCCGTTTCTTTACACAGCCCATGTCTCAACTGGCCCAAGCTTTGCAATCCCTGCAGAGGACAGCGGCGGCGGGCGAGCGTGTCTTTGAGTTTTTTGACGAACCGGAGCTTGAGGATGAACACGAAAAGACCGCCCGCCTTAAAAACATCAAGGGTGAAGTGGTCTTTAAAGACATTCGTTTCGGCTATGAGGCCGGTAAACCTGTTTTGCATCGCTTTTCGGCGCATGTGTACCCGGGACAAAAAATCGCCATTGTGGGGCCGACAGGCGCGGGCAAGACGACCCTCGTGAACCTGCTGATGCGCTTTTATGAAACGGACAGCGGTGAGATACGCATTGACGGCACTCCCACACAGGATGTCACGCGGGAGAATGTGCACGAACAGTTCTGTATGGTGCTGCAGGATACCTGG